>JAUVYZ010000019.1 GCA_030602845.1 Phycisphaerae bacterium
AATGGCGGTTTTTGACCAGCTTTTTAAGAGACGGTTTGGCTCCAAGGTTCGGCCGGAATAGACAAACTTATGCGGGAACCGGTTGATTATCCTGACAGCAGCGGTGAAGGGACATAATAAACCCTCTTATGGCGTGGGGCAGGAGAAGGTCTGTAATTTTCAGCCGGTGATAGCTCTCCAGCCTTGATTTAGCTCTTCCATCAGAGTGATTACTTCACGAATCATTTGAGGGTCACGTTTTATATTGGCCTGGGAGAGGTGATTACACATAAAGGAGTAGAGTTTGCGAAGGTTGGTGGCTATTTCGCCGCCGGAGTCGGTATCCAAAACAGCATTGAGCTCGTTTATTATGTCCTGTGCCTTGTTTATGTATAGGCCCTTTGCTTCGTAGTTGCCCTTCTCCAACTCCCTGACTGCCAGCCTCATAAATTTGATTGCACCATCGTAAAGCAAGATAATGAGCCGACCTTTGCTCTGTGTGGTAACTGCGGCATCCTGATATGCTTTGACTCCGTTCATAGCGTTACTCCGTTATATTTTCAAAGGCCTTAAAAGCCTTGCTTGATTACAGCTTTTCAAGCCGTTAGGATTTGTTGCCCTGGTGTTTAACTTATGGGGAGATGACCGATGGTTTATGCCACAGTCATCTCCCCCAGTCGTCATTTAATACTCAGCTGCTGCTACCCGTTATCTGAGCAGCGTCAATGCCATTTGAGGCAGTGTGTTGGCCTGGGCCAGCATAGCAATACCAGCTTGTGCCAGCACCTGGTTTCTCGTCAACTCAGTCATTTCGGTAGCGACATCAACATCCGAAACTCGGGATTCGGCTACCGCCAGGTTCTCGGCCTGAATTCCAAGAACTTGAGCTGTACTTTCCATACGGTTCATCTTGTAACCGAAGGCCGCACGAGCATTTGCGTAGGTAGTGATTGCACTGGTAACAGCGGTCAAAGCAGTGGATGCGCTGGTTGTGCCGGTAATGTCAATGGTGTCGCTGTCGATCTGAAGGCCACTGGCAATCCTCATGTTCTGATAATTGACTGTAATGCTATCGTCGGTACCATCGGCACGTTGACCGAAGTGGACGATTACATTGCTCGAAGCACTGTCGAGCAGCGTGACGCTATTGAACACAGTTGCCTGTGCAATACGGTCGATTTCGGAGGCCATCTCCTCAAACTCAGAATTCATAATGTCACGCTGTGCCGAAGAGTATACACCCGTAGCCGCCTGTTCAGCCAACTGTTTCATACGCACGAGTGCATCGTTGATTGTTGCCATCGCACCTTCCATTGTTTGTATCATACTGATACCGTCCTGGGTGTTACGAACACCCTGCTGGAGCACAGCGATGTCGGCACGCATCAACTCACGGACAGCCAAGCCGGCTGCGTCGTCCTTTGCCGTGTTGATGCGCAGGCCCGACGCCAGCCTTTCGACCGATGTTGCCAAGGCATTGTAGCTGTTCCCCAAGTGCCGAGCAGCCATATCCGCCATAATGTTACTCTTAATTGTTAACATATTTTTGACTCCTTAAAAAAACAATCCAATTTTTTTCTTTCTCTTTTGGCTCTGTCAAGCCCTGTTTCTTAAATTCAACGTGCTACAAGCACCCCTTAAAACTTTGCTTTCATAAGCCCTTATCGACCGAAATAGAAGCGACTTGAGGAGTTTCTTTACGGAAAATAACTGCAAAATCGCCGGACCTGTAATATTGTTGTTGTAGATACTGATATTGCAGCTAAGTCGCTAAAAATGGCGAAAAAATCGAAAAAAACTTCATAAAATCAGTCGATTTAACCCGGCAAATCTCGTAAATCTATGGTTTAAGTATTCGAGAAATGCTTTTATTTGTGAGGGTCTGGGTAACGAGGGAATAATTCTTGCTTAGTCTGCCGCAGGCAGGTATATTTCGAGGGATGGATGACGGGACTTGTGTCGGATGCTGAGCGGGTTCCCAACAAGATTACCTGTCAGTTTTAGATGGGGAAGATTTCCGAGTGAAAAGCTCCCTCTTTTCACAGACGTCGGGAACCTTCGCATCCTACTGCGGTTCCGGGGTAACTTTAGATACAGTCCAGGCAATAAATGCAGAAAGAGGAAGGACAAGCCGGTAAAAAGACGCTGCTCGTATTTAATTGCCACGAGGCATGGGTGTATCAGCTTGGGGTATTGGGATATGACCTTGACATAATTATAGGGCTTAAGGGCAGACACAAAGAAACCTGGGATGAGCAGATGCCGACATTGCTTCTACGCTCTCGACCAATTGCTACAGGATTCGATAAATGTATCGAGTAATTATTGAGTTTTTTTCGACAAATTAAGCGGGTAAGACAAGCTTCGGCACGATTATGTCGATTTCCGCCCAATCCGGGCAAGGATCCCTGCGGCGGCAAATGTACTCTGGGAAGAGCGCCCCGGCGAGCAATTATTAAACCGCTTGTAAGTCTTCGCCGATAAGAAATTAGTTGGGATAATTTGGGTCCGCACGACCGATTTCTGGTACGGGACATAGTTGTCCTATGCGGTGAAAGCTCTCGCCAAGTCAAACGCGAAGGAGCAGAAGGCAGTCAGACGTATAGTATATTTAATATCGGCCGCAACAATGTTCGGTTGGTGCGAGGCATAAACGACCATACGCAAATTGGGTTTGCCAAAATGGTAATGACTCACCCGGAATAGAGCAAAGGACGATGGAAGGATAAGTTATGGGAACGAAAACGAAAACAAGCAAAATTCCAGGTAAATGGAGCGACCTCGTCAAACTGTGGCCTTTGCGCCCTATTAGGGACAAGGTCAATTATGATAACGTCCGTGAAATAGCGGATGATTTGACCGGAAGAACAGACCGCAATGAAGACCAGACTGACTATCTTGAGAGCCTGAGCGCGCTTATTAAAACTTACGAAAACAAAAATTGCCCTGCTGAGGCCAGCAACCTCATGTCAAATGGCCAATTTAGGCTGATCGATGTGGTAGACGATATGTGCGCTGGGAAAGATGTCTTTTTTCGCTTGGTGCGTGTTGCCAAGGACGTCATGACTAAAGATGTCAAGACGCTAACCCTGGATGACAAAGTGGAGACATGTCTGAATTTCATGAAAGATAACAAAGTCCGACACGTCCCCGTAATGGACCCTCCGACAGAAGAAGGAGCAAAACCGGTGTTCGTGGGTGTCGTTTCAGGAAGAGATCTGTCCCGACTGATGTCCCCGTATCTGGAAAAAGTCGGCGAGGAAGAAACAGACAGAAAGGCGCTCCGACAGCCGCTCACGCGAATCGTGACCAGAAAACCCAAATCCGTGTCGCCTGACACGCCGATGGCGGACGTGATTGCCACGATGGTCAAGAATCGCGTTGATATGGTGCCTGTTCTCGCTGATGAGGACCTCGTGGGCATTGTCACGACCGGGGACATCCTGAAGCTCTTCGTCAGGCTCCATAAGATACACCAGCTATCCGAGGAGGAAGGAAAAACCAGAAAGAGGACGCGGTTGGTCGATCTGACCTCTGGGGAGAGCCCAGGCGATATAGCGGCCTTGTTCTCATCGGCTTTCAAAACGGTTGAAGATATTTTGACGGAGCAACCGGATTGCCTCCAGGAACGAGACGACCTATCCAAGGCAATTAAGATCATGCAGGATGGAAAATTCAGGCACGTGCCGATAGTGAACGAGAAAAGGGGAGTGGTGGGGATTATCTCCGATCGGAATGTCCTGCGCCATCTTCCCCCTCCTGGCGGGCAACAGCCGGTGGAGGCCGAGGCATTTCGCAGCAACCTATTTGCAGTTGACCCAAAGGACCCGAGCCTCAGCCTACGCGTCACGCGCATTATGGCGTCAGACATAGTACACATCTTGCCCAGTTGCAGCTTCTACGATGCTGTAAAGACGATGCATGATGCGAGGATAAGCTGCCTCGTGGTGATTGATGAGGGAGAAAACCTTCGCGGCATAGTCACTGTGACGGACGTGATGCGTGCTCTGCTTACCGCCTACGAACTGACCAAGAAATCCCAGGCCTACACAGAGCCAGCACAGCAGAGTGCCGCAGAGCCAGCGCAGCCAAGTGGCGGGCTCGATGGTCAAGACTAGCAGGAAGCTGAGCAAGATTACCTGTCAGTTTAGATGGGGAAGATTTCGGGGTAAGTTTAGATACAGTCCAGGCAATATATGCAGAAACAGGAAGAACAAGCCGACAAAAAGACGCTGCTTGTATTTAATTGTCACGAGGCGTGGGTGTATCAGCTTGGGGCGTTGGGATATGACCTTGATATAATCATAGGGCTTAAAGGCCGATACAAACCAAGCTGGGATGCGCAGATACGGCCGGTGCCGCCCAATTCCCGATTGCTTACTTTGCCGGAAGCGCAGCAGTCGCGCACGTCTTACTACTGCATCATAACGCACAATATAACCGATTTGCTCGACGTTAAGCATCGGCCTGAGCCACGGCTTACGGTCCTTCATCTGCCGATTGAGGCCCGGCTGGTGGAGGAAAAATCCGATGTTGAGCCGGAAAAGATGAAAGAAACGCTGCATAAATACCTGAAATTAGTCGGCGGTCACGTGGTGGCTGTCTCTATGCTCAAGGGCAAATCGTGGGGTTTTACCGAGGACATCGTGCCTTTTGGGATTGACCCGGATGATTATTTGCCGTATTCCGGGGAGATAGCCAGCGGTCTTCGTATTTCCAATTTTATTCAGATGCGCAAACAGTTTTTATTATGGGACCTCCACGAAAGGGCATTTGAGGGGATACCGGTACGGATAGTCGGGCACAACCCGGGTATGCCGGGAGTTGCAGCTTCCGAGAGCTGGGAGCATCTAAAGAAGATGCTGCAATCTCATCGATTTTACATCCACACTTCCGACCCGCGACTTGAAGACGGCTATAATATGGCCATGGGAGAGGCGATGGCAGCGGGGATGCCCGTTTTAGGCAATCGTCACCCCACATCTCCTATCAAACACGGCTTAAGCGGCTTTCTCAGCGACGACCCCGATGGATTGCGTAAATACGCCAGGATACTGCTGGAGGACAGGGATTTGGCGTCCAAGATGGGTCAGCAGGCCCGAAAGACGGCTATGGAGTGTTTCTCAGTGAGCAAATTCAAAGAGTCTTTTCTGCAATCCATCGAAACCGCCCGCCGCAAATGGGAGAGCAGAGAGGTTAATCCGTGATTTTTCAGTCCAAGATGAGTACAGTTGGGGAGCAGGCCTTGCTTGTTTGCGGCAGATGTGGGCGTTCCGGGATTTGTTTAGACCAACACATCTACGAAGTCGTCGGCAATGAGCATCTCCCGTGGTTCTGAAAATTCAGAGTAGCCGGGGTCATTTGTCAGCCATTCATTAGTCCCGAAGGTATCGTGGTCTGGATTGTTCCGTTCTGCGCCGGCCTGCTGCTCGGACCAGGCGTCCTGCTCCGCCGCCAGCGATGTGTCTTTAAAGGCGTGGTGCTCTTGCTGGTTTGTCAAAACAACTTCAAGCCGTTTTATCTGAACGCCACACTCTGCAAGGTTTCGGATTAGCTGTGGCAGCGCCTGTTCTATCTCATATCTGGTTTGTGCCCTATCGACTTCTAATAAACCGGTGATTTGGTCACCCTTGCCCTGGAATTTTATAAAAACCCTTCCGAGCTCCGGCGGGTTGAGGCGAATGGTGAGCTGCTGGTCGCCCTGGCGTAAAGAGGTGTGCATAGATTCCTGGAGCTGTTCGCTAACGGTTGTAAAGGCATTTCGTGGCGAAGCATTGTCGGCGGCCTTTGCGGTTTGTGCCAAGGGCGGTGTTTGCTCTGCAATGGGGGTCTGGGCGTTATTGGAGAGTATCTGCTCGAAATTTGAATTAGAGCCCCTGCCGGAGGTCGGGCTGCGGTTGTCTTTCGTCTGGCCTGTGGATACCTGGACGTGTGCCGGGTTCAAGTTCTGGAGAAGGAGCTTGCCTGAGGGATTGTCCGCCTGCTCTTTGCCACTGCCATCCGTCAATTCTGAGAGTCCCGTCGTGCCGGGACGGTTTCGCCGAGGGGTATCGGCTTTGCCGGTTTCCGAATTGAAAACATCCTTGTTTTTAGTATCGGCTTTGTTGGCTGCCGAATTGAAAACGTCCTTGTTTTCAGTATCAGCTTTGTTGGCTGCCGAATTGAAAACGTCCTTGTTTTCAGTATCAGCTTTGTTGGCTGCCGAATTGAAAACGTCCTTGTTTTCAGCAGACGTCTGGAACGTGCGCGAACCCTGCACCGGTTTCTCGGCAATAAAAGCGGATTTTTCCGGGTCAACGGGCACTTTTTGCCTGGGAGCAGCGGCTTTGTCCTGAACTTCCGGGAAGCTGTCATTTGCCCCGGGTGTTTTTTGCCCGCCGGAAGTGGCTTGTCCGTCTGCGATAGCCGTTTTTTCGCCAGCAACGGCTGTTTTGCCGCCAGTGATGGGCGTTTCGGGCGTTAATTTTTGACCGCCCAATACAGGGGTTTTTTGACCGCCGGAAGCAGCTGACGTGCCGGCAATTACCGATTTTTCGCCGATTGTGGTGGTTTTGCCGTCGGCGGTCGGTACTTCGGAGTCCAACTCCTCGCCGTTTTTCTGGTT
This sequence comes from Phycisphaerae bacterium, assembly GCA_030602845.1. Taxonomy (GTDB): domain Bacteria; phylum Planctomycetota; class Phycisphaerae; order Sedimentisphaerales; family Anaerobacaceae; genus JAUVYQ01. Next base: position 6,584 of record JAUVYZ010000019.1, read on the forward strand.
GATAAGGCCTTTCGCGGTAATGAGTGCTTTATTTGATACCTGTATTTTTCCCGCGTTTTTGCATTCTGCAGACTGAGTACGGGTAACAAGCGTATTCTTAGCGGTGAGCGTATTCCCGGCTGTGAGCGTATTCCTGGAGGTGTAAGGTAAAACGGCTTTGAGCCCAAGCCGGCCCTTATCCGTGGTTAGAAGAGGCGCTTTTGCGACCGGCTTGGCGGTTGGTCCGGTGGCGGGGGGGAATTTTCCGGTTCTTAAATTAGCGAGTAATTGTGCCAGTTGATAGCCGGCTTTCGGCCCCATTTTTCTGGCGACCCCTTTTTTGCCGTGCTCGACGAGAGGGTAGCCAGCCAACCACCTCTGTACCACATCCGGCTGCTCTGCCCTGTCAGAGGCCGGGTTTTGCCCGTTTTGTGTCCCTTCGGTCGTTGTTTTTTTGTGAAGTGTGTAACGAAACTCCTGCGGCGGTCTGTTTATGTGCTCATTTTGGGCGATAGTCGATGTATTATCGGTCGTTGCTTCCGGTGTATTGGCGTGTTGTGGGTTGTCAGCCGGGGCCTGGGCAAATTGCCTGCTATTCTGGGCTGCTGTCGGCTTTGATGGAGTCAGGCCGGCTCCAACATTACCCACGAACGTACTTGTCAATAAACCGGTATTCATACAACAATCTTTAGAGCAACAGCCGTGCCAGTATGCTGGGGCGGACTTCTGGTAGATGATAAGTGTTTGTTAATAAGGCAGTTATGAATATTGAAAGGACAATGATTGATGGAAAATGCCCTGCTGCCGGCCCCGCTTGCTGCCGGCAGGAGGAGAAATATTCCTGTGGTCGGGAAAAAACTTCCGGTTTGGCTTGTGGGTAAGTCGAAAGGGTTTGCGAGGGTGCCGGCCTGTAAAAAAACGCACGCGGTTGTATAGAATCCTGACGCCGGTGCTGCCATCCGAATGAGCGATTATTTGGGTTTTAGGCGGTTTTTCGGAAAGAATAGGCGGTTAATAGATTGAAAATGCCCGGCTTTACGCATCTGGCACGATTATTGCTAATTTTTCCTGAGCAGACAAAGTTTGTGCAGAGATTTGGGAAAGGGCTCTCATTTTGCCCGGCACCAAATGAGTATAGGCTCACGCCTATTTGGTGCGGGATGATTGGTGCGTGGCAAAACGGGGCCCAAAACAGAGATGTCCAAGACAAGCAATATAATAGATTTTCTCGAAGCCGGTATAAGGGCTGAAAGCCTTCGCCAGAAGGCGATTGCCAATAATATTGCCAATCTTGAGACTCCGGGATACCGGCGGCTTAGCGTCAAGTTCGAAGAGTTACTTTCCAAGGCCCTGGATTCGTCCGGCTCGGCTGACCTTAGTGAAATGGAGGGGCTGATTTATCAGCCTAAACAGACGCCTGTGAAGTCAAACGGCAATGATGTCAATCTGGAGGTCGAGGTTGGAGAGATGGTTAAGAACACTCTTCGCCATAAGGTATATATTCGGGTACTGAGCAAGAAATACCGCCAGATGGAATTGGCGATGAACACAAAGTAGTGCCCCCACACGAATCAGGCGTGAGCCTAAGCTCAATTAGTGCGGGCCCAGAAAGGATTAGAGCGAATGGAAGTTAACAATATTTTCGGCCCCGTAGATATAGCGATTTCGGGTTTGCGAGCCCAGGGCAAACAGATGGAAGTGATTTCGTCGAATGTTGCCAATGCCCGCACGACCAATGCGGGCAAGGGCGAGCCCTACCGCAGACTCGAAGCGCTATTCAAAACAGACGGGGACGATATCGGCGGCGTTAGTCTGGACGAGATAGTTAAGGACATGAGCGATTTCCCCAAAATTTTAGACCCCGGTCACCCTAATGCTGACGAGCATGGGTACGTGACGATGCCCAACGTGAATTTGCCGACTGAGATGATAAATCTAAATATTGCAATGCGGGCATATCAGGCTAACGCCGCAATTTTGAAACGTTACCAGGCAATGGTGGAAACTTCACTGGAATTACTTCGATAAGTGAGGAGAAGCAGATATGGTTAACCTAAATGCGAATGTAGGCTCGATACTGCCCAAGACCAATGTTGATTTCGGCGGGATGCCCAAAATGGTAGGCGGGCAACAGAAGTCAGGCTTTGCCGACACTATCAAGGCCGTCGAAAAACACATATCCAAGGTTGATGACCTTCAACAGTTATCGAATGCGTCCATAAAGGATTTGTTGTCCGGCAAAAGTGAAGATATTGCTTCGGTGGTCTCGGCGGTGGCTAAAGCCGATATGAGTTTCAAGCTTCTTGTGGGCGTGAGAAACAAGCTAATCGAAGCGTACAAACAAACTATGAATATGCCGTTGTAATTGATTATTGATTATTTTCCGAAACGACATCGGGAACCAGACATCGGGTAAAGACACCCGAGGTTTCTATTGATTATTTTTAACGTCTTTTCCAAACATCAATACTCAATTAACGAAGGGATTTGATGAACTTTTTCCAGAAGATAGGAGCAGTCTGGCAAAAGACAAGCCTGGTTCAGCGAGCTTTGCTGATTGCGGTCGTTCTGACATTTGTTATTGTTGGTGTGCTGCTTATTTACTGGGTTCGCAGGCCGGATATGAGAATACTGTATCGTGAGCTGTCCCCTGAAGAAGCGTCCAAGATTACAGAGAAGATCAGTGAACAAGGTATTGCTTACGAGCTGCGAGCCGGCGGAACAAGTATCTACGTTCCGGAAGCGAAAGTCTATCAGCTTCGTCTGGATATGGCCAAAGAGGGACTTCCGGAAGGAGGTCAAAAAGGTTACAGGATATTTGATAATGAGCGTATCGGCATCAGCCCTACTGTTCAAAATATTAACCTCAAGCGTGCGTTAGAGGAAGAGCTCGCCATGAGTATCCAGATGATAAATGGTGTGGTTCACGCACGGGTCCATTTAGTAAGCGCTGAGCGGACACTGTTTAGCTCCCAGGCAGGTGAGACCACCGCTTCGGTGGTTCTCCGACTAAAAGCGGGCTATCGAGTAAGTTCGTTGAATATAGCGGCAATTACAAACCTTGTGGCCGGCGGTGTTGAGGGACTCAGGCCGGAAGATGTGACCGTGATAGACAGCGAAGGACATCTTCTTTCGTATAAGTCGGACCAAACTATGGCCAGCGGGGCAGGCAGTGTTGCCGATTATAAGGAAAGAGTAGAGCAGAACTTAGCAAACAAAGTTGAAGATATGCTCACCGTTGTTTTAGGCCCTGGTCGTGCCACGGTAAGTGTCAGCGCCGTTATTGATATGAACAGCATCAGTACCGTTACGGAAAAGTTCGAGCCAAAGGGAGTTGCTACAAAAGAAGAGATTACAACTGGCTCTGAAATTGGAGCCAGCAGTGCGCCGGTTGCGGGCGAGCCAGCCGTACCGGGCAGCACAAAGAAAGACGAAACGATTATTACCGAATACGAGGTGGGCAAGACTGTAACGCAGGAGGTCATTCTGCCGGGCAAAATAAAAACTCTGACGGTGGCGGCTTTTGTTGACTTATCGCCGGCCGATGCGAATGAAACAGGGACAGGGACAGGTGTCCAGGCCGCAACGATAATGGAGTTGTCTGATGTGGAAGAAATCATTAGAAATGCGCTCGGTCTTAAGGAGACAGACCTGCTTAAAGTGGTTGACGCCAAGTTTCATCGTCCGTCGGAACTGCTGGTTGATGAGGAGCCGTCGAACTGGCCTCGTTATATAGCAATTGCCCGCCAGGTTTCTTTAGGGATTATGGCAATTTGCGCCCTGCTTGTTCTTCGGATATTCAGTGGTGCAAGGAAAAAGATGGCCTCGACCGCCGCGGCAGGAGGGTTGGTCGGAGCGGAGGAGGCTGCCGGCCTTCTCCCGGCCGGAGCTGAGGGCCCTGAACCATTAGCGCTGCGCAAACAAATAACCAGCGCCATGCAGAGTAATCCTGAGCAGGTGAAGCAATTGTTTTCCAGCTGGCTCGAAGAAAAGGGGGAATAAGTAAGTGGCAGTTACGGGTAAACATAGAGCTGCGATGCTGCTGACAAGCCTGGATACTAACACGGCGGCCGAGCTGCTCAAGGGTCTGCCTCCGGATGACATTCAACAGATAGCTGTGGAGCTGGCTCGAATCGACGCATCGGGCCATCGCGACAGGAAGGAGGAAGCGAACATTGCCCGCGAGTTCTATAACTCACTTCAAAAAAGCCAAAGTCAGGGATTCAGTATAAAAGGTTTTCTTAACGAAATGCTTGTAAGCATCCTTGGCAAAGAGAAGGCGGAACAAGTTCAAACTCAGATTAGAAAGGTAACACAAAAAAAAGACGCGTTTGCGGATATACGTTCAGCCAACACGGACGAACTGGTTCTTGCGCTGGAGGGTGAACACCCACAGACAATCGCAGTGGTACTGTCAGAGCTGTCTCCGAGGAAAAGCCAAGAGGTTCTGGCGCTTTTGAGCGAAGAGGCCAGCCTCAATGCCGTGTGCAAAATGACGAACCTGGATATGCTGCGAGGGGGAGTGAAGGAACGGATAGCGTCTATGGTTAACGACCGGCTCAAGAGTTTCAAAGGAGAGACTCTTGTGGAAAAACCGGAGCAAACCCTACGAAAACTTGCCATTATGTTAAGCGGTCTGCAGAAAGACCTGCGAGACCGCCTGCTCGATGAGATCAGAAAACACAACGAGGAGACGGCCACAATGGTAAGGCGTTTGATGGTAACGTGGGAAGATATTCCGTCGATAGCAGACAGGTCTCTGCAGGAAGGGCTGCGAGGCGTCCAGGCAGGCAAATTAGCGATTGCGCTTTTTGAGGCGGACCCGGAGATTGTGCAAAAGATACGCTCAAACATATCTGAGCGGCTTGCGGCCACGCTTGACGAAGAAATATCCCTGATGCAGGAGCCGCTGCAAGAAGAAGTTCTTGAGGCGAGGGAAGAAGTTGTCGAGCCTTTGCGAAAGGCCAGCGAAGAAGGCACACTCAGACGTGTAAGATAAAAGGGGGCCCCCAAACTCGGAAAAGAGCGTTTGGGAACCCAGTAAGATGTCGCGAACGGTTACAATCCGACTTGAAAAGTCGATTGCCTCGGCAAAGCTACAGAACGGGGCTGCCGGGGGCGCTACGACAGCATCCGCCGATGGCAAAGAGGCTGAGCTGCTTCGCCTACAGAAAGAAAATCTGGCACAGGTGTGTGAGGCCCTGCAGGATGCAGTTAATAAAGTAAATGAGTTTCAAGAAAACTTGTTCAAGGAACATAAAAAGCAGATTGCCAAACTATCTGTTGAAATCGCCAGGAAGATATTGGTGCAAAAGGTTGAAGAAAAGGATTATGCAATAGAGCCAATCATTGAAGAATCGCTTAAAAATGCTCCCACGCCTCAGGATGTTGTGGTGCATTTGAACCCTGAAGACCTTGTTGAATATCAAAAAGTACAGCAAGATGGCGCCACCGGCCCCTTAGCCGGTGTTAAGTTTGTTTCGGACCCAAATATTGGGCGGGCAGAGTGCCTACTTGAGACTCCAAAAGGAATAATCGAATCGTTGATTGACGAGCGTCTGGAACGAATTGGTAAAGCGCTTGAAACGGCGGAATAATTTATGGATGCAAGTGAGATTGCGGGCCCCGGAAGGCAAACCCCCAAGGCAGGCTTGGGCGGTAAAAGGGAGATGGTGGGGCAAGCCCCACCCTACAACTATTTGATTGACTTTGAGAAATTTCACTCGGCGCTGCGCACGGTGAATTTGTTGGATTGTCGTGGTTTTGTGGTGCGAGTGTCCGGCTTAACGGTCGAATCGGCCGGTCCGGTAATAGGTTTAGGTGAGCTGTGCGGCATCCATATTCGGGATGGCCGGCGTGTGCTGGCTGAAGTGGTAGGTTTTCAGAATAACCATCTTATCCTGCTGCCGTTAGAGCAAATAGAGGGCATATCACCGGGCGATACGGTAACTACCCGAACGACTCCACGTCATATTACCCTGAGCGACAGTGCCCTGGGTAGAGTAGTGAACGGGTTGGGAGAGCCAATCGATAATAAAGGGCCGTTAATGGGGACGGATGAGAAGGCATTAGACGTAAGTAGTCCGCCGCCTTTGAGCCGAGGAAAAATTACAAAGCCCTTAGCTTTGGGAATCAGGTCAATAGACGGGATATTAACCTGTGGTAAGGGACAACGAATAGGAATTTTCTCCGGCAGCGGTGTTGGCAAGAGTGTGCTTCTCGGCGATATTGCCAATTCGAGTGATGCGGCTGTCAATGTCGTGGCCTTGATAGGCGAGCGTGGCAGAGAGGTCCGTGAGTTTCTTGAAGGAGAGCTGG
>JAUVYZ010000247.1 GCA_030602845.1 Phycisphaerae bacterium
TGAAAAACCTCTGACCCCCGCCACTATTGTTCCCAAGCCCAGTCGCCGGCAAACTCCTTCAAATCATAAGAGTCAAGACTTCCGCCGCCGGTAAGGTCAGCTCCGATATGCTCACTCAACACTAAGCAGGACTACCGGTAATCCTCGCCGTTGAGGCTCCGGACGACAGACCTCTGCCATTCTTCGAGCCTGGCTTTCATTGATTTCACCCGTTCGGAATTTTGAGCGGTCAGGTCCTTTCCTTCTTCAGGGTCTTCGATGAGATTGTACAGCTCCAACTTCATGCCTTTCTTTGTCTCAATCCGATGAAGTTTCCACGGCCAATCAAGCCAGGCTGCATGACCCGGGAAGGTATCTTTGGGATATTGTTTTGTGATTTTGCCGGCGTTCAAGCGGAGGCGGAATGGGTCGTCGATTTCCTTTCCGGCTTTCTGAGCCTCGAACAGCCTGGACATCCACTCCTTGCTTGGTGTGCGGATACCTCCGATAGGGTAGTCCCAGAAGCCCATCGCTTTGGGTCGCGAGCTCATCTTGTCATCAATCAGCGGAACCAGGCTAATCCCGTCCAGCGGCGGTTGTTTCCCCAGCAGCAGCCCCACGATTTCCAGAAGTGTAGGGTAGATGTCCGAAGTGTTACAGGGGATATTTGTCGTTCGTGGATTGGGAATTCGGACGGGCCATTCAAGGATGGCGGGAACCCGGAGACCACCTTCGTAAACTCTACCCTTATTGCCGCGACCGCCGGCAGCCCCCACTCCCGGCAGACCACCGTTATCACTGCAGTACCACAGGATTGTGTTCTCGTGGATGGCAAGCTTCCGCAGCTCCTTGCGAAGCCTGCCGAAGGCGCGGTCCATACCGGTGATTTCGCCGTAGAAATGTTGCAACTTCTTACTATGGGCCTCGTATGGTGCCCGATCTCTCTCGATAGCTTGATGTGGTCCGTGCGGCGAACCAAACCAAACGACGGCCAGGAATGGTCGAGATGAACCGGCATGCCTGCGGATGAATTCAATCGCAGCGTTCACGGTAACCATAGAGCTTTCGCCCTGAGTCTGAACAGCAACACCTTCGCGGCTGAGAATAGGGTCATTGTCGAAAAAATTCGGCGCAGAGAACCATTCATCGAAGCCGCTCGCGCCAGGATTGACGGGGCTGCCCTTACAAACGGAGCCGAGATGCCATTTCCCAAAGTGGCCTGTGACGTATCCTGCAGTCTTAAGAGCTTCAGCGATAGTGACCTCCTGCGGGCGAAGTGTGTGGCCCCACTTGAAGCATCCAAATCGATTCGGATGCCGGCCGGTCATAACACTGCCGCGCGTCGGTGAGCAGACCGGTGCGGCGGCGTAGAAGCGGTCAAAACGCAGCGCCGTGTCGGTCATGGCGTCGAAGTTTGGAGTCTTGAGAACAGGATGCCCGTTGTAGGCCATATCACCCCAGCCCTGGTCATCAGCCATGCAGAGTACGACATTCGGTCTTTTTAGCGAGGGATTGGCCAAAGCCGACAAATCCCCCATTGTGGCAAGACACACTCCTGCGCCGGCTGCTTTCAGAAATTCACGACGATCTATCTGCATTCTACCTCTCCTTTCTTTGCCCGACATCTGATTTAGCTTCAAGACTTGCCGGCTCTGCTAAAAACGCCAAAAGCCCAGTGGACTTATTGTATTTAATTGCTCAGCTTATTATAGGACATTTGAAGCTGCCAATCAAAGGGTTTGTGCTGAAAATCAATAATATTGTTCAAACATCAAGCTTGACAATTCGCGGCAAATCGCTATAATATAACTATATAAGGGTCTGTCTTTACAAATCTTATGTAAAGCAATGCTCTGACGTCGCAGAAAAAATCGGTTTATAAACTTTAAGGTCGGTACTATTTATGGCTACGGAACAACCTATCGGCGCGTACACAAATCTCGACCATGAGCCGGGGTTGAACAAGTTCTTCAGGGCCGCTATCAAAACCCGGGCAAACGACCTGCACCTCAAGGTCGGGCAGCCGCCGAAATTACGCCTCTACGGGGAACTGAAAAACCTTAAGGCCGAATTAATGACTCAAGAGAGAATAGAAGAGATGGTCTTCGAGATACTCAGTCCCGCCCAGAAGGAGTTCTTCTTGAAAAACGGCACCGTGGACTTCGCCTACGAAATCGGCGATGAAGACCGCTTCCGAATAAACGTATTTCGCCAGCGAGGAATGATTAGTCTTGCAGCACGACGGGTCAGCGCCTACGTCCCGCCGTTTGAAGAGCTGCATCTGCCGCCCATTCTGGAAAAAATAGCCGACGGCACTCAGGGCCTGGTTCTTGTAGTGGATCCTACCGGCTGCGGCAAAACCACAACAATCGCATCGATGATAGACCACGTAAACCGCACCCGCTCCTGTCACATAGTTACAGTCGAAGACCCCATCGAGTATCTCTTTAAGGACAAGAAGGCAATAGTCTCACAAAGGGAAGTCGGTATTGATATAGAGGACTTTGCGCAGGCCCTGAAATATCTAATGCGACAGGACCCTGACATAGTCTTCATCGGCGAAATGCGCGATGACAAAACCGTTACAGCCGGAATGAGGGCCGCCGAAACCGGCCATCTTGTTTTCGGAACGATGCACTCAGCCAATGCCTCTCAGGCTGTTCACCGGCTTTTAGACTTGTTCCCGCCGAACGAAAGAGACCTGACAAGGCAAACTTTAAGTTTGACTGTTAAAGCAATCATCAGCCAGATGTTGCTGCCGTGCCTCAAGGAAGGCATCGACCGAATACCTGCCGTCGAAATTCTTCTTGCAAACCCGGCCGTCAGAAAACTGATTTCCGAAGGACGCGAAACCGATTTGCCCAGCGTTATCCGGGCCTGTCGAGAGGAAGGTATGCAGGACCTTACAGATAACCTTTGTGAGCTCGTGAAAAACGGCTCGATTGACCCAAAGGACGCATATAAGTATGCACCAAGCGTAGAAGAGCTAAAAATGGCGCTAAAGGGAATCAGAACTACCGCCGAAGGTATCTTGTGAGATTTCGTTGAATTTGGGACTCCATTTTGCAATAACTCGCAAAATGGGAACACTTTCACAATGGAGCATCTTATGCCGGATTTACTATTAGCTTCTGTCGAATACAGCGGCTACATATCCGGAATTAAATTTGCCATCTTTTTGGCCTTGTTTCTTCTATGGCTGCCGCTGGTCGGCTGGGTGTACAGGGACGCCCTGACAGTGGAAACCAAAGAGGTCTTCTGGACGGCCCTTGTTTTCGGCGCAGGAGCGGCGGGCGCAATATTTTGGATGCTTATCCCTCTTTTTGTCATCGGGATATTGTTTTATGCTGTTGCCGTAGCGGCGACATCTCTCAGTTATGTG
>JAUVYZ010000059.1 GCA_030602845.1 Phycisphaerae bacterium
AGCTCCGAAGCCTGCGTGCGATGACTGACAATTATCACTTTTGCCATTTGAGCAATGGCCATAGTTAGTCTCTCAAGTAATCCGTTACCTTTGCTGCTGCCGGCGCCATTCTATCGGCTGTTTTTTCGCGCAGTTGTTGACGCTGCTTTTCGGCTTGCGCTTTAAGCTTCTCAACTTCGGCAAGGCCTTGTGTTTGCGCTGCGGCGACAGCGGCTTCAACAGTTTTTTCCCTTTGTTGTTCGGCCTCTTCTGATGCTTTAAGTCGGCTTGTCCGCCCCTTTTCGGCTTGTTGGGCTGCCTGGGCTCTGGCCTGCTCGATAATTTCCTGGGCCTGTGCTTCGGCCTGCTTAATCCTTTTTATCAGTTCCATTCGCGTCCCTGCAATTGATTCCCGCGAAGCGGGGTCCCGTCAAAACCCCATTTCAGATGGCTGATAGACTATATTATTATTCGGCAAATGACAACAAATAGCCGAAGGAATTTTTTTTCTTATAAGAGTTTGTCCACCTTTACGACGAGCTGTTTTACGTGAGTGAGTGATTTTTCGAACTGGGCCTGTTCAGACTCGTTCAAGTCAAGCTCGATGATTTTTTCGATGGCATTTTTGCCGAGGACTACGGGGACGCCGACAAAGTATCCGCCGGCATCATATTCGCTATCGCAATAGGCACAGCAGGACATTACGGTTTTCTTATCTTTCAGGATTGCTTCGACCATTTTAACGGTGCCGGCAGCGGGGGCGTAATAGGCGCTGCAGCCAAGGAGATTTACTATTTCGATACCGCCTTTTCGGGTGCGCTCGATTAGCTCGGCGATTTTGTCTTCATCGAGCAGCTCGGTTACGGGTATTCCGCTGACGGAGGTAAATCGGGGCAGAGGCACCATATCGTCGCCGTGGCCGCCCATTAAGACGCACTTTATATCCTCTACGTTTACGCCAAGCTCAGATGCGAGGAAATAGCTAAAGCGTGCTGAGTCCAGGGCGCCGGCCATTCCCATTATCTTGTTTTTGGTGAAGCCGGTAACTTTGGCGGCGGCATAAACCATTGCATCGAGCGGGTTGCAGACAACAATGATGATGCTCTCGGGGCAGTGCCTGGCTATCTGCTCGCTGACGTCTTTGACGATCTGGATGTTTTTTGTAAGCAGGTCGTCGCGGCTCATACCGGGGCCGCGAGGCACTCCGCTTGTTATGATGACGATATTGCTGTCTGCGGTCTTTTCCCAGTCGCGGGTGCCGGAGATGACCGAATCGTAAAGCTGGATGGGGCCTGCGGCGGCGATATCAAGGGCTTTGCCTTCGGCGAGCCCTTCAATGATGTCAAGCAGGACGATATCGCCGAGCTGTTTTGTTGCAGCGATGTGGGCGGTTGTTGCACCGACTTTGCCGGCACCGACTATTGTTATCTTGTCCCTTGCCATTTGAGTTTCCTTAACGAAGCATCTCCGTTTCCTTATCATTCTTTTGCGTCGATGCGCCATTCGAGGATTCCGGCGGAGAAGTTCGGCTGCAACTGGGCCTCAATTCGCAACGACTGTGTTTGGACGGTATCGAAGCTTACTTTATGGAATTTGTCCTTTTCCACACCATAGGCGCCGGCGTTGGGGACTTGCTTCCATTGGCCTGCGTTCCTGTACAGCAGCTGCCAGGACTTCGGAATGCGACAGCCTCCGCCGCCGGTGTCGTCGAACCAGTAAACGTCGGCGCGGGAGACCTTCCGCGGCTGCTCGAAATCATACTGTACCCATTCCGTTGTGCCCTTGCGAGGCCACCAGGTGAAACGCGGAATGCTCTGGTCGTTCGAATTCTTAGGCAGCAGCTTGTCGCTGAGCGCTGCGACGGTGTCAGCCTCCCAGCAGTGCGATGCGGTGGTGGGCGATAGTTTCGGAGCTTCTTTCCACTTGTGGGCGTCGGGGCCGATGCCAATTGTCGGAAACGCTGAAATCCGCAGGCGGGCACAGCCCATCGGGATAAGCGTTACGGTTTCGACCGGCTCGTCGGATTTGACGGGACTTTGCTTCAGCTTGCCAACTAAGCCGAGGTGGTCTTTTACCCATTCCGGAATCTTTTTGGCTTTGGTGCGCAGCTCGATGGGAGCGACCTTAGCTTCAAAAGGCTGGTCGTCATCGGGCCAGGGATTTCGGACAAGCTCGAAAGATAAAGCGGGCTTTTTTTCATTTAGTATCAGCCCATAGTTCCAGGCGGTGGTGGGATGGATTTCCCAGGCGGGCCATTTGTCGGTGCCGCCGGCGCGGACGTACCTCTCGCCAATCTTCAACGAGTATGTTAGCGGCCCGCGGTTTACCGATACGCTGTTTTTATTTTTCGTCCACTTTGTGAACGTAATCTTCATCGGAAGAGTGAGGTTTACGTTGTCACCGTCGCTCCACTTGCGGTCAATTATAACGTATGAGCGCGGGCGGGCTTTCACCGACACGGTTTTGCCGTTGATTTTCAGTTCGGGATTTTCACACCAGCCCGGCACACGCAGGTAAAGTGGGAACCGAACCGATTTAGCGGTTGCGACAATCAGTTGGATGTTCTCGTCGAAGGGGTAGCGTGTCTTTTCTACAATTGTAACCTCGGTGCCGTCGCCGACCTTTGCTGTGACCTGGCAGGGTGCGTAGAGGACGGCGGCCAGGCCGTTGTCGGGTGTAGCCAGCCAGAGGTGTTGGGCATAATACGGCCAGCCGTGGCCGGTGTTGTGCTGGCAGCAGCGGTGACGGTGCGGGTCGAAGAGCAGCATCGGGCCGCGGTTTTGAAATCCCGGCGATTTGTTGTGGCGGTCGCACAGTATCAAATTAGGAGCAGTGAGGTAATGCAGCGCTTTCAAATCGGGCGTCATCGACACGGGCAGTGAGTTGAACGTTACCTCCTCACAACGGTCGGCCCACTTAATGTCACCGGTGAATGTCAGCAGCATCTCATCCGAGAGCATCATCTCGACCATTGCGCAGGTTTCAGCGGCCTGTCGCGGGCCGATGTAGCCGGGTCGGGCGTTTTCGTCTGCGCCGAACATTCCGCCTGGCACCTGGCCGTAGATGCCCATTACGGTCTGGTAGTCGCGTTCAGTAGCTGCCAGGTGATTGGGGTCTTTCGACTGCTGGTAGAACACGGCCGGGCCGCGGAAGCACTGGGCGATGTTCACAACGTGCCAACTGGCGACGCCGCCTGTCCAGTCGGCGGTGTTGCGGTGAATTTTCTCGCCCAGATCCAGAAGCGACTTGTCGCCGGTACGATTGTAAAGCCAGTAAACGCTGGCGAGGTTGTCACTTGCCCGCTGGTTCTGCCAGAAAGGCTCAAGGAAATCTTCGTCCGGAATGGTCAGTTGCCAGCGGAAGTATTTGGTCATCAGTTCAAGGACTCGCTCATCGCCGGAATATTCATAGTAGGATTGCAGGACGTTGAGCATAATCATATTGGGCCATACGTCGGGCTTGCCGCCACGGATGCGCTTAAGGTTCGAGCGTGGCCCGAAGTATCCATCGTCCTGCTGGCCGGCTATCACCGGCTCTATCCACGTGCGGGCCTCGTCGATGATTCGCTTATCGCCCAGGACGTATCCCACGTCGCCGAAGCCTTTGAGCCAGTACGGCACCTCTTCCCAGGGGCTGTGCCCCTGGCCTTTCGTGCTTAGCCAGGCGTTGTCCTGCTTTTTGAGGAACCGGCTGATTTCGAGCAGGTGTCCGGTGAAGCCCTCGGCCTCAAGTTCGAGCTGTTTGCGGACCCAGCCCTGCGGTTTGATTGCACCTATCGGCAGCTTCATAAACGGGCTCGGCGTCAACGGTGGGCGGTTGGACATGTAGAAGTCGTTCGTCGCCGTGGTGTCCGGCTGTTCAACAACGCGGACGCCCTCGTTGGCACTGCAGCCGAACCCCGCGATACACACAACCAACACCACATTAAATAGTAGATACTTAAACATCATCATCTCCTTCAAATTCAGATAATCAGAGGTTTTCCACATAAGGTCCTCAATCGAGCCATCAACAAACCGGCATTTATCCTGATAACGGCGGATAACCTCTCAATTATATGCAAAAGCCAACCTGTTGCTAATAAAAAATACGCATCGTCCATATCCTAAACCCCACTTGGCGCAACCGGTTTTCCGAGCGAGGGTTATGCTGCCCGGTTTTGCGTGGGGATTGAGGTTTTGTTTTGTGCGTTGCTAAATTCGCCTATGGCAAACTGCAATAAATCAGGTTCCCATTTTGCGATTTATTCCGAAATGGGGACCTCTTTTGAAGAATTGTGATTTTCAGGTAAAGCCAGGAAAAAAAGGGCGTAAGCCCCGATTGAGTCGGGAGCGGCGTCCCTTCCGTCTAAAATTGGATTAGCCCCGCACCAAAACGGCGGGAGCCGAAGCTCTTTTGGTGCGGGGTTCAGCTATTCAACGCCTATCAGCCAGTTTGCAATAAACTCCCGCAAATCATCCAGGTCGACTTTCTCATCATCATTGGCGAGGTCAGCCCCACCGCATTCGCCGCAGTTGTTTTGCCGCCAATAAATAGCGAACGAGGCGAAATCTGCGAAGTTTACACGGCCGTCACCATCGAGGTCGCCAATTTCAGGTATGCCCTGGTACAGATGCACTTTGCCATCGCTTGCCCCGATGAGCACATCGGGGTAGGCATCTATCGGACCGAAGTAGCCGTCCCCTGTCCAGTAGCACACGAACGGCCTGGAGCGCGAGCTCGGAAGGTCAATCGGAACACCGTTGGATTCGACGAGCGAATAGCCTGAGAAGGTCGGGGCCGAATCTGTTCCAACGTTGCTGTAGAACAAAAGCTGGCCATTGGTGTTGCCTACAAGAAGGTCTTTCTTACCATCGCCGTCCAAGTCAAGAATCACGGGGCTGGAACGCCCGTATGTGGGGGGCAGAGGCGGCACGACCAGGTCGGAACCATCCTCTTGAGCAAAGGTCCCTGAAGGCGGTGAGGTAAAAAAGACGGGGGGGACCGCACCACCGCAGCCGCAGTTGAGATAAATGTGTATCTTGCCATCGAGTCCTCCAACGACCAGGTCTGTCTTGTTGTCGTTGTTCCACTCCAGGAATGTGGGGGTCGCGCGCAGCCCCACATTGATGTCGCTTTCGGAGCCGGGCTGACCGACTTGGAGCAACGTTCCGCCATCGAAGTTCGGGTCGGTGTCGGTGCCGACGTTGAGGAAGATTTTGACGGTTCCATCGGCCTGACCCACAAGCAGGTCCTTGCGTGCGTCCGCATCCCAATAGACGACGCGAGGGAAGCAGCCCAGGCAGCCCGACGGTGGACAATAAAGATTGGCCCCGTTGGACTGGGCATAAAAGTAATCCGAGAAGCTCGGGGCGGATTCCGCTCCGTCGTTCAGATACACACGCACATATCCACTTCCCGTACCGATGACGAGGTCTTTGAGGTTGTCGTTGTCCCAGTCCACGAAGGACGGCACCGAGTACGTGCCGACATCGATGTCAACGCCGTTGGCCTTGACAAGCTCTTCAGGCCCGAGATTAAGCAATGTACCATCACAAAATCCGTCGTTTGGGGTCATTATCAACACGGAAATTGCCAAGGTCATCAGCACTATACATTTCATCTTACACCCTCATTTGTGGAAACAGGCAAAAAACAGTATGGATAAAAAACCGGTTTTACCGTTAGCAGCCTGGCAGGAAACAAATGGACATTTCCTCACCACCGTCCTTGAATAAATAGCATTGTATCTGATTGAGAGGAAAACGTCAAGTGAAATTGCGGCACTTTTGGAAAACGCGAGTGTGTCACCTGCTGCATTACCGTTTTATCGGCCATTCCCAAGCCTGCAAGGAACCGGCAGTTTGTCCTTCGTACGGGAACAACCTATATTTTGCTCCAAGGAGTTGCTTTCCTGGTACTTTAGCGGCTATAATTGCTATCGCATATAACATAAAGAGCGATACGAAATGCAAGATATGAGCATTACAGTTGTTTACGACAATAATCCGTACAAGCAGGGGCTGGAAACCGGCTGGGGATTTTCCGCATTTTTAACCGGCCCTGAGAAAAGCATCCTCTTCGATAGCGGCCGAGACAGCTCTTTGCTCAATAATATGGAAAAATTAGCAATTGACCCTGACAGCATAGGTATAGTCGTTCTCTCTCACATTCATCCCGACCATACCGGCGGACTGAGCAGCCTTCTCGAAAAGAATCCCAACGTTACCGTCTATCTGCCAGAATCATTTCCAACAAAGTTTAAAGATAGCGTGCAGGCACGCGGGTCAAAAATAGTTGAGGTCGAGCAGCCGTTGAAGATTTGTGAAAATGTTTATTCCACGGGCCAGCTTGGAAAATGGATAAGGGAGCAGTCTTTAATTATCCAAACGGACAAGGGCTTGATAGTAGTAACCGGCTGTGCACACCCGGGCATTGTAAACATCGTAAACCCCGTTAGAAGTTCCCGCCAGCGTGGGACAGGAGCCGAGTGTCTTACTTCTAACGGGGTAAATATAGCAAAAGATTTAGTAAAAGATGATTTCCTTCTGGTAATGGGCGGCTTCCATCTGGAATGGGCAACAAAAGGTAAAATCGAAAAAATCATTTCGGCTTTCAAGCAATGGCACGTGCGTTATGTCGGCCCCTGTCACTGTACAGGCGATAAAGCGAGAGCTTTATTCGAAAAACATTTCGGCAGCAACTACATAAATATCGGCGCAGGAAAAGTAATAACTATGGCCGATTTATAATGAAACCGGTATGCTTGATTCTGATATGACTGAACAAGGGCACAATAATCTGCCGGCTGGTGACGGTGAAGGAGCCGGGCAACTCGCCGATGAGTTTATTCCGGCTGAGGCCCGGCCGCTTTGCCTCAAGTGTCTTAAGCCCTGCCATCCGTTACAGCACTATTGCGATAGTTGTGACTCGAACGACGCTATCAATCCGCTTACGCTGTATATGCCATTTTTGAATATTCGATTCAACTATGGTATGTTCTGCAAAATGTGGCGAAGAATTTGGTATGACAAAGACACATCGATTATACGCAAGGTGTTTTTCCTGCTTTTGATTATCTATGGAGCCCCAATTCTTCTAATAGTTGGTTTGCCGTTGTTTTTCATAGGCAAAATCAAGGAGCCTCAACTGCGAAAAACAGCAACAACAGCATTTTACATCCTTGTGGTCGTGCTATTGATAATTTTCTTTACGCTGTATTACCTATCACTTTGAGCCGGTTTCGTTTTCACGGGCGTCCAGACGCTTTTTGATGTTTCGCAAGTGGGGGTCGCGGCAGAATAAATAGAAAAGAAAGATTAACCGGGCCACCATTTTTCTTTTAAACCTGAAAATTGTTTGCTTAACAATCTATGCGAAATTGCCGATAGTTGCGGTATAACAGGTTCAGGCAAATCGCTCTATTCCGGCATACAAGGGATTTATCCTCGCCCCTCTGTGAGGGGCGGGATTTACTTGACAAATTATGCCGGATTATGAATAATAAAATACGGGAACTTCAGAATCCAGATGCAGGGAGCAAAGCCGATGCGTTTGCTTGTAAAAAAAGGTAATAGCATTGTCAGCGAACTTCAATTCGACAGCGGACCTATTTATATCGGCAGACACAGCAACAGCCAGGTCTTTTTGCCCGACAAAACAGTCTCAAGACAGCACGCTGTAATCTTTACCACGCAGGACGGTAAATGGATTGCTGAGGACCTGGATTCGGCGAACAAAACGTATCTAAACGACGAGGCAATCCACAAAGCCGAAATTAAAACCGGCGATTGCCTTCGTATAGCTGATTTTACTATCGAAGTTAATCTCGAAGATTTTGCCGAGGCTGAGAAACCAATTCATGTGGAAGATACGCTGACAACAGCTACTGGCGACTCGCAGATTATAGTAAGAAGACCGGATGTCGAGCGTGCCCCCGATATTACATTACCGGCCAGAAGGGCGAAAGATTTTCTGCAGGCCACCGAGGCAATCTGCAGAGCCAACGGCCTCGACGAAGTGCTCCAGGTCTTATTGAATATCACATTAAGGCAGTTCGGTGCATATCATACCTGGGGTGCCTTAAGAAACCAGGCAACCGGCCCGATGACCTGTCACGCAGGCAGAGGACGGGACGGTCGAACCGTCGAGCTAAGCGAAATAAAACTTAATGAAAAAATCAATCAAGCGGTTGAAAAAGGCCAGTTCTTACTCCTGCCGCAGGTTTCAGCTCAAACAGAAGATGAAAAAATACGCTCTGCAATGATAGCGCCTGTTATAGACCCGACCGGCTGTTTCGGCGTGTTGTATGTCGATAACGCTGCGGACCGCGAACAATACAGTCTCAGCGATCTGGACTATTTGATGCTGCTTGCAATTCACACAGCCGCTATACTGGAAAACTTCTGACCTCTACCGGTTACAGGCGGGGACAAACCACCAGGTGACGGGTAACACACCGCCGAGCTACCACAACGACCGTCCAGTCAGCGAAATTTCCGTTATTTCGAAAGGAATCTCGCTTTTCTTAAGCCCTTCAAAAACGTTCAGGACAATCCGTCCCTTTGGTGGCAGTTTCCCTTTGATGGAAAATTTAAGCGTTGTTACACCAGCGATTGACTCGTAGCCACGCTTTGATACATCCAATTTTGTGCCGTCCTGAGCGAAGAATTCTGCGGACTTGACCGCTTCGGGCCGCAGGTTCAATCTTAAGCTCAACATTGTAGCGTTTTTTTGCCAGGGGTCTTTCTCGATTGAGCGGATAACAGTCCCCAATTTGCCGCCCTTAGCTCCGACTTTAAAATCCGTAATACCCAAATCCACTTCCCTGGAGGTATCTGCCGTCAAATATTCCAGTGTTCCGGAAAGCTCCTCCAGACCTTCTGTCTCTTCATCTGGCAGAAGCAGCTCAACATCGAATACGACGGTTTTCTTGTCTTTCGCAAGTTTGGGAAATTTTATTTTACGGCCCCATTGGTCTTTGGGTAGAAGGCTTTTGCCTGTGTCGGTAGTTGCTTTTTCTATTCTGCCACCTGAGACCCTGATAGCCGGTGCCGGCAGTTCGGCGATTAACGACAAAGTATAGCCATCGGTTTGGCCGAGAGGCATTATTCCGCGCTCGTAGTCGGAATACCTGACCAAACGCACACCTCCGACCTTCACTTTCATCTGTCCTGTTACTCTTTCAGGAGCAGTGGGAGTAGTGACGTCACCAAAACCCGGCAACGGCGGCACGTCAACGCGAGTTGGTCTCGCAGGCTCTGCTTCTTCAAGACCCTGCTCTTTGAGCATATTTTCATAGTTTGCCTCGGCAGCAGTTACCTCAGCATCGTAGTCGAAAAGCTGCTGCGCGCCTCTGGCCAGAACAACGCGTGGGGGGACATCGCCGAGAAGCTTTTCAAGGTCGCCTCCGGGTCCATCTGATGTGGGGTCCTTACCTGCACGGATTTGTTCTTTCAGCCAGTCATCATCCTGCATCATCTTGTCCATAGC
>JAUVYZ010000063.1 GCA_030602845.1 Phycisphaerae bacterium
CGAACACGTCGGCCATGGCGACCAGCTGGGTCGGCCCCATGGTCGACAGCGCGTTGACCGCAGCGCCGGTCCCGCGTCCGCCGCAACCGACCAGAGCGACCTTGATAGTGTTCTGTTCGGCGGCATAGCTCCGCACGCCAATGGCACTGGCAAGGGCCGCCCCCGTTAAAACTCCGGAAGTTTGCTTGAGAAACTCACGGCGGGATGTAGACGGCTTCCGATTGTTAGTTTGTACGTTCATGAAGCTCTCCTTTCATTTTCTGCGATGACCGATAGTTGCATAGGATGGCTTTCCGGCCATACGCCCTCCTTTGCCGGAGGTATTATATTCACACAAATAAATCACCCATCTGGTCCTGTATATTATCCCAATGCCGATTCACACACATCAGGGCTTGGGCCTATATATAGTAAGGTGACCAGAGCCAAAAGTCAAGAAGTTTCACAAATCCGCGCTGCACACGATGGGTATATCAGGGCGGTATCAGGAACAGCGAAATGGTGGGCACGGCCCACCTTACGTAGCTAAGATGAATGGCGGCGTGCAATTTTGGAAAAATTGTTGCAATTTTTGTTTTTGGGGGTTAGGATTTGGCTGGAATGAGCTCCGTTAGAAATTGTATAACGGGGCGAGGTTGTTGTAAATGGCTGAGCCGGTCGGAAATAATGATAAGGGCGGCGATACCGCTGTCAGTAAGGTGGTGAGCGATTTTGTCGATGGCCTGAGCGACGAACACCGTATGCTGGTCGTCCTTAAGGCGCAATTGTACGACGGGACGTGGGAGCCGATGCTCGATGACCTGCGAAACCGGCTGGCGGGTAAGCCGTATATATTTAAGCTGGCCAACCGAATAAAAGACGATATTAGACGCATTGAAGAGATGCAGGAATTCGAGGCCGAGCATAATATTGACCTGGCTGACTATGTGAAAGTGTAAAACGTAAGGCGTAAAACGTAAAACTATTGAATTTCAAGTTTGGGTTTGTGGGACTATAAGGTTTTGTTTTTTTTGTGAGGGTTTGGGAATGGTGAAGAAATTGCGATGCAGACTGGTCTTATTGGTGAGTCTTCTGGTTTTTTGTGCTGCGGCGAGCGGCGCAGCTGCGGAAGGCGGTTCGCGGTGGCTTGTTTCACCGGAGCTGCTTGAACACGCCGGGCTGAAGCTATTGTGGCAGAAGGAGCTGCCGATAAAGAAGGCGGAGAGTTTGGGGCGATTATATGCTCTTGGTGATTGTATCTATGCGCTATCGGACCGCAATTATATGGTTTCCTTGAGCAAGGAAAAGGGGGATGTGATGTTCAGCCGGCCTTTTGCGCCGGTTGGCTTTCCGGTGCTTGGGCTGGAGCTATATGAGGATGAGCTTGTATCTGAGCTTATATCTATAATTGGCGGCAGGTTGATTGAGATTAACCCGGAATTCGGCACAGAGCGTAAGTCGACGCGTGTGGAGTTTGGCATAACCTGTCCAGCTGCTCGGAACAGCTCGCATTTTTATTTGGCCGGGACCGACAGGCGGATGCATACGTTACGTGCGGAGGACAAGGTTCAAGCTTTTGAGGTGGCAGCTGAGAATAATCCGATGATTACTTCGATTGTTGCCGGTGAGGATTTCGTTGTCTTTGGCACCGATGCGGGCAATGTGATAAGTATCACGCCGGACTGGCCGAGGCGGCTGTGGCAATTTGACGCCGCTGATAGTATTATCGGGCCGATTGTAAGGGATGGAGAATCGCTGTTTTTTGCCAGTAAGGATACGAATATATACAGGGTTGACGTAGTTTACAGGGCAGGGATACCTGCGAAGAAGCTTGTCTGGAAGTATCAGACGGCGGCGGTGCTCGATAAGGCGCCGCGGGTTAGCGAAAAGGTTGTTTATCAGTATGTTCGGTATAAAGGTCTGGAGGCGATAGACAGAAAGAGCGGCAAATTTATGTGGCAGGTGCCGGAAGGCGTTGATTTGTTGGCTGAGTCGGCGGGAAAGGCATACGTGATTGCAAAGAAGGGTGAGCTGGTGGTGATGGACAATAAGAAGGCGAAGCGGCTGTATTCGGTTAATTTTGCGAGGGTTTCGAAATATGTGGCTAATATGGCAGATTCGAAAATCTATGTTGCCGGTAAGGCCGGCCGAGTTGCCTGTATAAAGCCGATTGAATAGTTCGTAGTTCATAGTTCGTAGTTCGTAGTTTATAGTATGGTGTCGATTCGCTGTGTACCGCGAGAGGCAAATTAAAATTGAAAAGTTTTTAAGGGAAAGAAGCTTAAATGGATGTGAAAATTAAGACGGCGTTGGTAAGTGTTTCGGATAAGAGCGGTGTTGTTGATTTTGCAAGAGCGCTCGCCGGGATGGGTGTTAAGATAATCAGCACTGGCGGGACGGCTAAAAAGCTGAGCGATGCAGGGGTGAGCGTTGTTGGTATTGAGTCGGTTACCGGCTTTCCGGAGATGATGAACGGGAGGGTAAAGACACTTCATCCGAAAATACACGGCGGGCTATTGGGACTTCGGGACAAAAAGGAACATAGTGCCGCAATGAAAGAGCATAGCATTGAGCCGATTGATATGGTTTGTGTGAATCTTTACCCGTTTGAGGAGACCATTGCAAGGAGCGATTGCACGCTGGCCGAGGCGATTGAAAATATTGATATTGGCGGGCCGAGTATGATTCGCTCGGCTTCTAAGAACCATAAGTTTGTTACGGTTGTTACAAAGCCGGGACAGTATGAGCGAGTTATTGAGGAGATGGAGAAAAACAACGGGGCCGTGAGCGGGGAGCTGCGGAGCGACTTTGCGCGGATTGCCTTCGGGCTGACAGCTTCGTATGATGCTGCCATAGCAAAGTATCTTGACGGCAGGGGGGCGGTGGAGTATCCGGAGAAGGTTTCAATTGCGCTTAAGAAAGAAGCTACGCTGCGGTATGGTGAAAATCCTCATCAAAGTGCGGCATACTATAAGCTGGCAGCGAGCGGAGAGACATCTGTCAGCAGCGCTGCTTTATTGGCTGGCGGCAAAGAGATAAGCTTTAATAATCTTCTGGATACCAATGCGGCGTTTGAGCTGGTTAAGGAGTTTGCGGAGCCGGCGGCGGTTGTCGTTAAGCACCTTAATCCGTGCGGGTGCGCAGTTGATGAGGATATTTGTGAGGCGTATCGGAAGGCCTACGAATGCGACGTGGTTAGTGCGTTCGGAAGCATTATCGCTTTGAATAGAAAGGTGGACGTTGAATTGGCCCGAACGATTATGGAATCTTACAGTCGGTTCGGCAAGGCGAGAGGGGCCAGCGGGTTCTTTGCAGAGGTGATTATCGCGCCGGGATTTGAACAGGATGCAATTGAAATAATCAGGACGCTGAAAGCGTGGGGCAGCAGGGTTCGGCTGGTAGAGACCGGGGCAATCGGTAGGGCTAAAATCGATGGCGGCGAGTATGATGTTAGATGCGTTATAGGTGGATTACTACTGCAAAAGAGAGATTTGGTTGGCTGGGAGCCGGATGTGTTGACGTATCCGACGAAGGCCAGGCCTACAAAAGAGCAGCTTGAGGATTTGAGAATTGCCTGGCTTGTCGCCAAGCATACCAAGAGCACTACGATTGTGTTGGTCACGACCCGGAAGGTTTGGGGGGTGGGGGCGGGGCAGATGAAGCGCGTTGAGTCCGGCCTGATTGCATTCAAGCACGCCGGCGACGAGGCGAAGGGCTGCGCGATGGCTTCGGATGCATTTTTCCCATTTCCGGATAACGTTGAAAACGCAGCGAAGGCGGGTGTGGCAGCGATAGTTCAGCCGGGCGGCTCGAATAAAGATGATGAAGTTATTGCTGCGGCGGATGAATATGGAATTGCGATGATATTTACGGGCAAGAGGCATTTTAAGCACTGAGCGGATAGTGTTTAGCGTTTAGCGGATAGGGAAAGAAACAAGAGATTCTTCGCTGCGCTCAGAATGACGGAGGTGTTATTTTTTTTGTTTTAGTCCGGCGGCTTTGCGGAGCTTGGCGACCATATCGGTTTTTTCCCAGGTGAAGTTAGCTCCCTTTCTACCGAAGTGTCCGCCATAGGAGGTTTGAGCGTAGATTGGGCGGTCAAGTTTTAAGTGGACAATCATTTTCCTGGGGGTCAGTGGGAAGAGCTTTCTTACAATTTCGCTTAACTTTTGCTCACTAATCTTTGAGGTACCTTCAGTATCTACAAGAACAGAAATCGGCTCGGCTACGCCGATGGCGTAAGATAACTGAATTTCGCAGGCGTCTGCGAGGCGGGCGGCGACGACGTTTTTTGCGATGTATCGCGCCATATAGCTTGCGCTTCTGTCGACCTTTGTAGGGTCTTTACCGCTGAAGCATCCGCCGCCGTGGCTTCCTCTTCCGCCGTAGGTATCAACGATGATTTTTCTGCCTGTCAGTCCGCAGTCGCCCTTTGGGCCTCCAATTACGAATCGGCCGGTCGGGTTGATGTGGAAAATGGTTTTTTTGTCAACGAGGCGTTTCGGCAAAACTGGGAGGATGACTTTTTCGATGATTTGTTTTCGTAATTGTTTGTAGGCAATAGACGGTGAGTGCTGGGTGGATACTACAACCGTGTGGATGCGTTTTGGTTTGCCGTTTTCGTATTCTACGGTTACCTGACTTTTTCCGTCGGGTCGCAGCCAGGGCAGTGTGTTATTCCGGCGTGTTTTTTCCAGTCGAGTTGTTATAGCGTGTGCAAGCTGGATTGGCATCGGCATAAGTGCGGGCGTTTCCCTGCAGGCATAACCGAACATTAATCCCTGGTCGCCTGCACCCTGCTCTTTGTGCAGGCCTTTGCCCTGGGTTACTCCCTGTGAGATGTCAGGGCTTTGATTGTCAATTGAAACAATTACGGCACAGTCGTCACCATCGAAACCTATGGCTGGGTTGTCGTAGCCGATTTTTTTGATTGTCTTTCTGACGACGCTCGGGATGTCAACATATGCTTTTGTTGTGATTTCACCGGCGACTACGACCAGGCCGGTTGTTACCAGTGTTTCACAGGCCACTCTGCTTTTCGGGTCCTGTGCGAGCATTGCGTCAAGGATTGCGTCGGATATGTGGTCGGCGACTTTATCAGGATGGCCCATTGTTACGGACTCACTGGTGAAGAGGTATTTGTTGGTGTCACAATGAGGGTTGTTGTGAATCGATTTTTTTGCCATTTGTGGTTTCCCCTTTCAGCGGGCGGTTGTATTTTTACTCAAGACCGGAGAAGTGTATGACCCCGCACCAAAATCTGGTTTCTTGTCCCTGGTCTTATTCCCGGTGCCAAAAGGCCTGGGACTCATTGATTTTGGTGCGGGGTTACCTTCTCGAGCTATCGTTGAGTCTCCAGTCGTATTTTATAGGTTTGACGGAATAGTTTTCTATTTCAAGGAAAGATACGTTCTGCCTGGAAATATAATTGGTGAGGAAATTCAAAACGGCCCTCGTTGCGGGCTGCTGGTCTTTAAATTTTTTATCTGTACCGTATTTGCTGATAAACTCTTTTCCATACCAGGTTGGTTGAAGTATGGCAGAAAGATAGACTGTTTTCTTGCCTCTGTCTATTTTGAATGCGCGTGGGTCGGCGAGGAATTTTTTAGCCTGGTCGTCCAACTGCTTGCGGAGCTTGCGTCCATAATAGGGCTCATTGCGCAAAGGTGGGCTGGAGAGGCAGGCCCCGGATATGGCAAAAAATACTCTCGGTTCGTTGGACTGTTTTCGGAAAAACCACTGTTCCACTTCAAGAAGTGTAAATTGCTCGTCCATTACAATAAACTTGTATTCCTTCCAGATGTTACCGAGATGTCTGATGCTGGTAGGAGGCCAGAAGAGCAGACGGATTCGTGATGCCTTGATGGGATAATTGTCGACAATTATTTTGAGCAATTTTATGTTATATGCGTTAATCCAGAAGGCGATTTTGTCCTCTTTGGGCCAGGAGTTATATTCGTTTGGGTCGAGGTTGGCGAATTCATCCAGGAGCTGAGTCAACTCCGGCCTTTTTAGCTTTAGCTTTCTATAGTCAACCATTCCCTTATCGTTGACGAAGGCCTTTAAGATAGGGGCACATTTGTCGTGAAAAGAAACTTTGGTGGGAGGTTTGGTCTTCGGAGGTTTGGTCTTGGGCGGTTCGGTCTTAGTGGGCTCGATTTCATTAGGTTCAGCCTTAGTAGGCTCGACCTCATTAGGTTCGATCTTCGTGGGCTCAACTTCATTAGGTTCGGCCTTGGTAGGTTCAACCTCGTTAGGTTCAGCTTCGTTAGGTTCAGCTTTAGTGGGTTCGACCTCATCAGGTTCGGCCTTCGAGGATTCGACCTTCGGTGGTTCGGCTTTCGGAGGTTTGGTATCGGGCTTTCCGGAGGGGCAGCCGGCAATAAAGACCAATATGGTTAGCGAAGTTATGAAGACAACAAGGTGTTTAGTCATTTCTTAGCTTCCGATAAATAATTGCGTAGTTTTTCATAAAGATTACTCAATTTTACATTAGCATAAGACATCCGGCAGTAAATGCAACGATTTGTTAGTTGTTTTTATCGTATTTTTACAGGTAAATCTTCATTTTAGAAAAGGCATTTTGCGGAAAAAAGTAAGACGATATATTTTAGCCCTTTAAGACGGCCAAAGGGACCATCCGCGCGACGGGTTTTGCCCAGCCGCATTCGGTAACAATTCTGACGACTTCGTCAATGTCTTTGTAGGCGTCCGGCGCTTCTTCCTTTATTTTGCGTTTATTGCCGGTGATGAGTTTTATGCCTTCCATACTGCGTTTGAATCGTTCATCGCTAATCCTGGCCGGCGTAATAACTCTGCCTCTGCGAATTTTTCCGAGAGCGGCGGTGCGGCTCATCACTCTGCCTGCTCCGTGGTTGACCGAACACAAAGATTCATCGGAGTTTCCTGTTCCGACAAGTAGAAAACTTGCGGTACCCATTGAGCCGGGGGTTATTATGGGCTGGCCGATATTTGCGAAGGCGGTTGCGGCCATACGCTCGGGCCCGAAGGCGCGTGTGGCACCTTTGCGGTGGACCCAAAGGCGGCTTCCTTCGTGAGTTTCAAGCTTTGCCATATTGTGAGCGACGTCGTAAACCAATTTGAGGGGAGTTGGGCCGAACATCCTGTTAAAGCAGCGTCTTACAAGCAGTGCCATAATGTGGCGATTTGTGAAAGCGAAGTTTGCGGCGGCGGCCATTGCGGCGATGTAGTTTTTGCCGGCGTTGGTTTCGGTGGGCAGATATGAGAGCATTTTTCTTCGCTCGGCCATTTCCGGTCTTTGTGCGGCGATACTCATATATTGGTCGGCGACTTCATAGCCGAACCGGCGGGAGCCGGAGTGTATCATTACAACGATTTGATTTTCAAAAAGGCCGAAGGTTTTCGCCAGGGACTGGTCAAAGACTTGCTGGACGTATTGAATTTCGATGAAGTGGTTTCCGCCTCCGAGTGTGCCGAGCTGGCCGGAACCTTTTTGTACTGCGGCTTTTGGTACAGCGGCGGGGTCGGAGGGCAGGTGGCCGTTTTCTTCGATTCTTTTAATGTCGTCGGCGAACTCATCGGGGTCGAATGCCTCCCAGGCCTGGTGGCTGATTCTTTGTGCGAGTGTTGGTACGGCGGCGGCGCCCTTATTGATGACGAGCTCGATGCCGGTTTTGTCCAGCGGCAAATTGGCCCTGCCTTCGCCGAGCGGAATATCACGGGCGATAGAGACGGCGATTTTGTCGGTGTCGATGTCGCCTTTTGAGAATGGTGTGCGCAAGAGCCGCATACCACAGTTTATATCGTATCCGACGGCGGCGGGCATTATGGCGCTGTCGAGTCCCATAACGGCGCCGATGGGTATGCCAAAGCCAACGTGGATATCGGCGGTGGCGAGAACTTTCTTTGCCGGCGGCAGAGAGGCGGCATCGCAAAGCTGACGGACGGCGTCGGGTTCGAGCTTGATGGCTTCGGAGGCGAAAATGGTTGCATCGGTAACCATCCGGCCTCGGCGTTCCATATACAGCCGCAAGGGGTCTGTGCGAACAAGTTTTGGAGAGGATTCGGCCATAAATGAACCCCTTAATAAAGCTTATCGGTTCTCTGGATATTATTATACCGGCTTTTGTGCTTTATGGACAGAAAGTCTTGCGAATATAGTAAAGAAAAACTGTTTGTTAGACGAGTGTAGAATAGACGGGCCGGGGTCTGAATTTGCTTGACAAAAGCCGGTTTTAACGTTAATCTGGATAATGTTGAACGCAGGTCCAGGGCGGGTCCCCGCTTTGCGGGAGCCCAAATCCGCTTGTTTTCGAGGGTGTTTATAATAATGAAGGGTAAAGGGGCGATTTTTGGTGTTCTGGCGGCATTTTTGGTTTTAGTGATGCATTCGGGTTCTGAGGCCGTCAATACGAGGGGGATTGACAGGGTGCGCAACAAGGGCGTGCTTGACAGCAGAGATTTTCAGATTATCGACGATTTTGTGAATGAGGCGGTGCGAGAATTAATTAGGACCAAAAAATTTTCGTCTGTAGCAACGACTCGTTCCGCCATTCTGTCACGCAGCTCAAGCAAAACGAGCATTCAAGCCCAATACGCCGAACAGTTTTCCAAGTCGGCCCAAAAATACATCTCTTCGGGCTTTCAAGAAGCCGAGAAACTGACGCCGGAAGGTCGCAAACTCAAGGTAAAGATTAATCTTCTGATTCTGAGGGATGGTCTGGAAGATGTGCGGTTGGCAAATCTGGCTATCGGGATGCTGAAAGATAAGAATACGGTTATTCGCTACCTTGCAGTTCATTGTATTACTAACGCGGGTATTGTGAAGCAATTAAATTCTACAGGGGCGGACAATTCTAAACTGGCACGCCTCATCGTCGAGCGCCTCGTCGAGCCCCCCCTGCTTTCAGGCGAAAGCAAGAAGGGGGGGGCCGGTCCTGAGGTGATACGTTTAATGGCTGAATTTGCGGCTGGGGTGAACATTGCGCAAGGCGAGGAATTGCTGGGCCGGATAGCTGATATGCGAATGAAAAGATACGTGGACTGGACGGTGAAATATGAACTTCTGGATGCCGCCATCCTGAGATTGCTATTCGAAAAGATATCTTCCGGGGGTTCGAGCAAGCCCCTGCCGGCAACAAGCAAGGACAAACCTGTTGTTGCCCGCCG
>JAUVYZ010000161.1 GCA_030602845.1 Phycisphaerae bacterium
CGGGAAAAAGACCTTTGTGTACAAAATCAATAAAGATGGAACGCTGTCGAATAAAAAGTTTTTTGCTCCGGAAGGTTCCGACGGGATGACGATTGATAATAAGGGCAATGTTTATCTGACGACAAGTGCGGTATTGGTTTACAACAAAAAGGGCGAAAAAATTGAAACGATTGAAGTTCCGGAAGGGCCTGCCAATGTCTGTTTCGGCGGCAAGGATAAACGGACGCTCTTTATCACGGCCCGAACCTCCTTCTACTCGGTGCGGATGCGGGTTAAAGGCATATAGCGGCGAGCGAAGATTTCCAGATTTAGAACATCCTCAACTGTCTTGACATGTTCGTGCGTGCCATAATCCCGGTGCGGTAAAATGCAAACAGCCGGCCCAAGCTAACAAGTCAGGAACGGAACGGTAAGGGCCTGTCAATCAATAACTGTGGGGCGTCCGCGCTCACCGACCTTCTTGAAGTGGGCCAGTGCACTTTCACGGTCTGCGAAGTCTTTCAGTGTGAACAAGAGTGTAGTTGCTCCGATGCGGATTTGGTCACCGTCGGCCAGGACGGTCTCATCGTGGATTTTTAGACCGTTGATGAAGACGCCGTGTTTGCTTTTCATATCGAGCGCGTAATATCGGTCCCCGTCTTTGTCGAAGTGGATCTGCACGTGCTTACGGGAAACGTGCTCATCAAGGATCTGGATTGGGACGGCCTCATCGCGGCCGATGACATTCGTGCGATGACCGAGGGGGTAATAGTCGCCTTTTTGTGTTCCTGATATTACGATAATAGAAGCCATTGCAACTCCTTTCCTCGATTCCAGATTCTCGCCGGGTATCGAATATCGGACATCGGGTATCAAGATCGACTTGACATATTATCGATTGGTTGATATAGTATTGGCCATTTGCGGCAGAGTCAACGCCTTTTTGCGAGGAATTTTGAGATTGTTTCGCTTCGCTCGCAATGACAATTTTTAGAATAGACCCTTCGCCTGCACTCAGGATGACGGGGAGAGATACGAAATGCGAGCTATGCCTTAAACAGTCTGCAACTGGCGCTGTGCCTGCAGCACCGCAGCAGCGTCGCCCAGAACAAGCTGCTTTATTAAACTGGCCGGAACCAGTGTGATTCCCATGCTGAAGATTTTTTCTTCAACCATCGAGGCGATTGTCCTGGCCGTCTGCAGAGAAACATTATGCCTGGTCACCAAATCTTTGACTATTCTGGACTTGTCCCACCGACACCTGCTGTCGAATTCCTGGGCCTCAGCAAGCAGCTCGGCATCGGCCAGTTCCTGAATATCAATCGAAACAACCTCAATTCGGGAGCGTTTAAGCTTGCGCTCAAAATGGTGCTCACTCAGCGCAACTGCAGCTTCTTCATAGCTCGTAGCCGCCAGGGCCGCCTTAATCATGGAAAAGATCTCGCTGCTGGTTACGGCACGGCCTTTTTGTCTGCGATAAAGAAAATATGTCACCACCTCGGCAAGCTGCTCTGCAATGCATATATCCGCCTGACCAATCCTGCCAAGAGCGTTGCTGATAGCCCCTATAACCTTTGTGTGCAGGTATTCTTCGACAGTGCCGTCTGCTTTTATAACTTTAAGCTGCATCTGTATCCCCTCCTTTCTGCTTCCTTGCAAGATTTAACAACCACTATGCCTCCTGAGTCGTTGTGAGTCGACAAACACTTACTCTTTCGGCCCATTGAAAAGCGTCGTCTGCCCAATATCGTCGGCTTCCTGAATAACCTGACTGACTTCTTCAATCAATTCGCCCGCATCGCTGAAATCACGATAGACACTGGCAAAACGAATATACGCAACCTTATCGACCCGGCGAAGTTGCTTCATCACGCTTTCGCCGATAAAGGCTGATGAAACCTCTTTGTCGAAGCTCCGGAATATACTTTCTTCGACCTTGTCAGCAATTTGTTGAATCTGCTCTGGCGAGACAGGTCTCTTGTAACAAGCCTTCTGCAAACCACCAATGATTTTGTCCCTGTCATAAGGAATCCGAGATTTGTCTTTTTTCACCACGCAGAGCTTAAAGCTTTCGCCTATCTTTTCATAGGTGGTAAAACGTCTTTTGCACACCAAGCATTGACGGCGGCGCCTGATTACTCTACCGACATCGCTTGAACGCGAATCAACAACCCTATCCCGGTCCTCCTTGCAAAAGGGACACCTCACAAGCCAAGCCCACCTCAAAAAATTCACGAAAAACTATTCACAGCTCACCAAGACAACACAACATCTCGCTGGTTTGCATATTCTAAGGGCAATATATAGTATGTCAAAAAAAAACTTGTGGAAGCTGCTAACCGGCCTGATTCTCAAGCTGTTAAATCTTATTTTGGTCGCTGGCAATTTACGGCTGGATAAGCACTAACGAAAAAAGCTTAAAAAAACTCACAGCTCTTTTCGCCGGTGATTTTTTTGTAAAAAAAGCCCCTGCGCACAGGACGCAGAGGCCCAACTCGGAAAGAAACTTATATGCCCCCCCTGCCTCGATGCATCGGGGCTATACTCAAAGTCCTCGCAAACGAGAAGCGTTATTTTCAATCCTGCCTGGATGCTACTGCCGAACTGTCCCCCCAGCAGGATTATATAGTTGGACTAATTGCTTTAATACATAGGCGGCCGTGCCAAACAAAGTAGGCCGACCTCACCTGCTTTATTTGCCCAACCTTAATTAAAGTATAATACAAAAAACCCAAAAGGACAAATCAAGACACCCACTTTTTTGCTTTTTATAATAGCCCGATAAAACTGTCTCGATGTTCTGTCACGTTGAACGAAGCGAAACATCCGGCCTTAGAATAATTGAGATTCTTCGGCTTCGCCTCAGAATGACAAATTGAGGACAGGAAGAGATTGCTTCGTTTCGCTCGCAATGACAATTTTTATAATAGATTCCTCGACTGCGCTACGCTCCGCTCGGAATGACAAGAGGAAAAGGGCCCGCAATAACATCTATATTTTGGTTTCGTGCTTCTTGTTTTTCGCTTTATTGCCATCCGTTTATATTTCTTCGATTTTGGCCTTGGTTTTTAATCGGTCCACAAACTCGTTAATGGCTTTTGCCCGCATCTGCTCGGCAAGCTCGCTTAATATATGGTCTTTAACTTCTTTAAGGGCGGGCACTACCCCCGGCTTCCTGTCATACAGTCTGGCTATATGAAACCCAAAGCGGGTGCGAAAAACGTCGCTTACTTCCCCCACATTCAAATTAAAAACCACGTCCTCAAATTCTTCCACCATTTGCCCCCTTGTAATATAGCCCAGGTCGCCACCATTTTCAGGACAATCGGAATACTTTTTGGCCAGCGTTTCAAAAACTGCGCCATCTTTCAATTCATCCTGTGCTTTTGTTATCACATCACAGGCGGCCGCTTCATCCGTCTGCCAGCTTATGTGTTTTACTATATGGCCCGCTCTGACCTGCTCGGCAGATTTTAACTGCTCTTTATTTTCCTCATAGAATTTCAGGACGGCTTCCTGCGACGGCCCAGGGACGTCTTTGCAAACATTCTGCAACATCCGCTCAACCTTCATTTGCAGCTCAATCTCTTCTTTTATTTTTTCTTCATTTTCAGCATCAAGCTCTTCGGGCAGCTGCCGACCTTCATACGGTTTTTTCAATTCCGCTAAAGCGGCATCGATTTGGTCTTCCGGTATCCGGTCGCCATTTTTTTTCGCTTCCTGGTCGATTAAGACCCTTTCGATGACATTCTCCTTGGACCAATCAAGCAACTGGGCCTCTCGCTTTTTGAGGTCCATATCCTTAAACGCTTGTTCGTAACTTGGCCTTAAGCGCTCAGCTTCCTGCTGTATTACGGAATCTTCAATTTTTTCACCATTCACAACCAAAGTCATATCTCGTCCCTCGTAGTTCGTGGTTTGATTCAGAGTTCACGCCTGCCGGGCTTTGCATAGCAGTCGGGGTCCTGAGCCAACTTTTCTCTGGCTTCCTGCGTCATCACCTCAAAAGCCGGGTGGGTGCTCTGCCAGGCCCGCTCGGTAAACGGTCTTTTGCGCATTTTTTCCACTTCGGCGGCGGCCTCTGCAAAGTAGCTGCCGTAGATATGCAGCGAATCGCTTATATCGACATACCTGCCCACTGTTACCGGCTGATTTATTTTCTTAGATATTCCCTCGGCAATTATCCTCTGAAGGGAGGTTATGGCGTAGACATTCATAAACCACGCTTTGTAAAGGTCCCTGCTGCGCCAGTGGGTATTCATATTAAGCGAAAGCTGGCCGGCATCGCCGGCCACCAACCGGCACCATATTCTCTGAAGGCAGGGCGGGTCATCCGTCTGTGGGTCAGCCGTCGGCATCCAGGTTATCGCCTGTGCTCTGCGGCTGTGGCCGGCCTGCGAGAGGTAATCGATAATATACTGAATCTGGTTGACCTTCTTGAACGGCTTTGGCGCATCAGCGCGGCGTATATTCTCCACCGGAGAGTATGCGAACAATCGTTCGTGATATGTATAGGTCCACTTGCCCGCAGCAGGGTCAATCCAGTGGTCGTGAATGCCACTGACTACTTCCAGCCGATACGACTCAAGCTCAGCGGGCCCGCCCGGAAAGTTCTTGTGAATCCTCGGCTCATTGAAAGGGTCGGTGATGGTAACTATAACAGTTGCGTCTTTGCTCGGCGGGTCTTCGGGCTTGTCATACTGAGTTTTGACCTCCAGGCCCTTATCCCACACAGCCAAAACAGCTTTCTCCCACGCTTCGGGCAGACAGTCAGCGGTTATCGCAATTACAGGGATATTAGCAGTCGGTGTTGAAATAGTCGTCTCCCACTGGCAATTTACATCGCCTTTTTTATAATACCTTCAACTCGAAATGCCCATTTCTTCATCCGTGATATTGTATTGCTTGCGGTAGCGCTCTGGTATCCTACGCAGCAGCACCCTCGCCTTGGCGGCTTCTGCGCTGTCCGGCCACCGTTGGATTATCTGGCGGCAAAAATCCACGCATCTTTTATAACTCATGAGCGGCTTGCGGGCGATTCTAAATTCTGTCTCGGCCCACTGATACAACCTCGACGCCTCTATATTTTGTTTTAACTGTTCCATCTCATCGAGCTGGGGCTGGGGTGGCTTATCTGCCCTTTTTGCCTTTGCCTGCTTTGCCTTTAGTTCAGCTTCGGCAAGCTCGGCCTGAAACTTGGCTTCCTGGGCCTCCACCAGTTTTTCGACCCTCTCGAAATCCGTTGCCTCGTTAATTCCGGAAGACAGGAAGTTCGCCAACAAAACCACTCCAATTATAATGATAATCACAAGAGCCGCTATTTTCAGCCAGAATGTACTCATAATTACCGCCAACTCCTTCTAATATTGATTATTGATTATTGGTTATTGATTATTTATAATCGATTTTACTGTTTAGTTTTCTTT
>JAUVYZ010000024.1 GCA_030602845.1 Phycisphaerae bacterium
GGCTTTGTTTTTTCATAGCCCTTATCCGCATTTTTCTTCATAATCCTTTGTAACTACACACTTTGCATCAATTTTACCCTCTGGCAAATTGGGTTTGTTTGGGTTTGAATTGGGTTTGTTTTTTTGGACTGCGAAAGCGTCGTTTTTTCTGTAATCCTTTGTTATAAATGAGTTTACATTCATTTTGGCTTTTTGGAAATTGGGTTTGTTTTGCATAAAAGGTCTGATTTGTAGAGGCCTCTCTACAGTTGTAAAGGTGCGAGGACTGGTGAAATCCGAAATACTAATATCGAAATTCGAAACAATATCAAAATCTAAATGACCCAAATTCAAAACCTTGCCTTTCTTGCCAAATGATGCTTTTTTGCGTGTATCTGCTGATACTAAGACGTGTGGGGCTCCACTAAATACCTGCCATTTCTATGGCGGTTTGCATTATACCAAATTTCAAGCAAAAGTCAACTAAAAAGTGCTTTATAAGCACATAAATAGCTGGATCCTTAAGACTCCTTACATGCTCGATAGTCAATAGAACATAATCAATTGTCAAAAGCCACTCAGCCAATTATCAACAAAGATTCTAAGGTCATTGATATCGACTGTGTCAAGTTGGTCAAGGTCTGTACCATCGCAATCATTTGATGCACCGCAGTTATCCTCGGCCCAGTGTGAAGCAAAGAACGAATAGTCGACAAAATCTACGCCATCGGGACAGCCGAAATCTCCCAGTACCGGCTGCCACCAGCTTAGTTTCGGATAACTCATTCCTTCGCAGTTCATCTTCCAGATAGGCGTGCTAAAATCCCAGCCGGCATCGGTAAAGGTGCTCATAGTCTGCATCTGCTCTGTTGGAAGTGGAGTTCCATATCCGTTGTCCGGTCCACCAATGTCGATATCCCAGAAGCAGTTCGAGATAATACCATCGGAGGAATTTTTCCCCACCAGGCCGCCGACATCATCAACACCATTGACATCGCTGATAGAATAGCAGTTCGAGATACTGCCGACCTGATTCCGCCCCACCAGGCCGCCGACATCATACTCTCCCTCAACACCGCCGGTTGCATAGCAGTTGGTGATTGTGCCATAATAATTATATCCCACCAGTCCGCCGACTTCACGGTCTCCCGCAACGTTACCGGTTGAATAGCAGTCGGTGATTGTGGCTCCCTCAAGCCGCCAACCATTCACTCCCACCAGTCCGCCAACGCTTGAATTTCCCGAAACGCTGTCGCCATCGGCATAGCAGTTTGTGATTGTTCCTCCGTTTACTCCCACCAGGCCGCCGACAGAAGAATCACCTGAAACGGTGCCCGTGGCATAGGAGTTGGTGATCGTGCCATGGTACCCATTCCCTCCCACCAGCCCACCGGTGCCCCATCCGGTTCCCGAAACGTCGGCTTCTGAATGGGAGTTGGTGATTGTGCCATAAAAAGTATCTCCCACCAGCCCGCCGACAAGATAATCACCTGCAATGCTGCCGCCCTCAACGTAACAGTTGGTGACGGTTCCTCTTCGTAGCCTACCAACGAGCGAACCAACAAAATACCCGCTTCCCGCATCAACATTCGGGTCAACCAATCCCAAATCTTTGACCTCTGCATTAGGGTCGTTGATATACCCGAAAAGTCCTATGTTGTCTTTATCAGTAGAAGTGTATGTGAAGTTTGAGATTGTATGGCCGCTGCCGTCAAATACACCAGTAAACGGTTTATTGTCAGAAGATACCATGTATCCAATGATATTGAACGCATCACCTGTGAAGCCGCTCAAATCAATATTTGCCATCAACTTGAAGTGCTTGTCCCAGTCATCCTCATGCTCATTCAATCCAACCTCATTCATCTGCTCAGCCGTGTAAATCAGATACGGGTCATTCGGCTCTCCCGTACCCCCGCCGTATTTGGCGTGGGCCGGCAAGGCCAAAAAGCAGATGGCAAGCAATACAAGCAACAGAATCCCCACGCTGCTGAAAGTTTTGCTTGAATTAGCCATTTGAGCGTTCCTCCGAATAAAAATGTGCCTATTTTTGCGATTTGCGCATTGTAAAGCTCGCTTATATTATGGCAATTCAGGGGAAAGGGTGCTAAAAGTGCCGCTTTTAGCCATCCTCAGCCCGGATAGCCGTAAAACGCATAAAAAGAGTATAGCAGATTTTTACAATATTTCAAGACAAAACTTTTTTCAGGCCCCCTTATGCTGCACCCTCGGCGCGGATGCGTCATCCTGCGCCAAGCTGAAAAACGTTATTGTAATCCGTTCCGACAAATTGCCGGGTCAATCAGCAATCAGATACGGCTGTTCCGGTAACTCACGTATCCAGATGTTTCGAAATTGCATAGGGTTGCCGTGGTCCTGGAGACTAATCGGTCCCTTGTCACGATGTGGCCGATATTTGGCCTTCTTTTTATGTTCTGTCCTGCCCTTGATCTCCACGTTGTTATGTACCACGACGCCGTTATGTAACACGGTGATTCGCGCTGGCCGAATACATTTGCCGGCCCCATCAAAGATAGGACGGACGAAGCTGACATCGAAGCTCTGCCACTGGCCGGGTGCTCGGCAAGCGTTGACCAGCGGCGGATACTGGCTGTAAATCGAGGCGGCCTGGCCGTCAGCATACGTCTTGTTATTGTACGAGTCAAGTATCTGCAGCTCATATATACCCATAAAGAAAACGCCGCTGTTGCCTCGCCCTTGACTACTACCCTTGATAACCTTCGGCGTGGCCCACTCGATGTGCAACTGGCAATTGCCGAACGGTTTTTTCGTGCGAATGCTGCCGGTTTTGTTGACCTCCATATAGTCGTTCTCGAGTTTCCACTTTGCCTCGCCCTTGTCACGGCGCCACTGCGAGAGGTCGTTGCCGTCGAAAAGGATGATTGCGTCAGACGGGGACTGGCCGAGCTGCGCGGCTGGGGTGATGACCGGCGGCCGCGGACGTGTGCCGTCGTGGACGTCGTACTTATCCTTTGCGGCATAGACACTGACGGCCAAGACCAGCGCCACGACAGCCAGGCAAACAGCACTCTTCATCAGGATTGATTTTTCTTTCATAACTACCTCCTTCATTCTGTTGTTAACTGAAATTGGCCAAATGGCCGCTGCCGGGCTACATACCGGGCTTTGAAATCATTATAATACCCGAATCGGCTGCGGAATTCCACCCCATTTTGCGAATATTTTGTCTGCCGCCACCGGCGTGGCAGAAGTGACGCCGGGCATTCATAGTCAGTCTCCTGTGCGGCGGAGATAGAGGGCCAATTCGGGCCCGATTCCGGGCGGTGTCGGCCAAGTCTGGTTTCCCGCACCGACACGCTTCTGCTGAGTAACGCTCTTGCCGGTGGCACAGTCGAACCACCGCAGGGTGTAGTCGCCGGCCGTCATATTTCTCAGGCCGATTTTGCCCTTCAGGTCCGAGGCGTAGGCAATGTAGCTATCGCCCGGCCGTGCCAACACATACTCGGTCCCGGCGTATTTCAACTCGTCGTGGGGCGACATCTCATAGAAGCTGGTCGATTCGAAGAAGCGGACGAGTCGGCCACAATCTTTAAGGTCGCTGATGGGAGTGCCGGCGATGTCCATCCCCAGGACCATCACGTATGCACCGCCCATCGCAATGGCCCAGCTCTTTTTTCGGGCCGTCGCTGCCGAGCCGTAGTTCGCCGCCTCGGCAAGGTTCAGGTTGTATTTGCCGGTGGCGCGCCGCCAGGCGGTTACCGTGCCGCGATGGAGGGCATCGGCCTTTTCGACGTTATATTGAATGGCGAACTGGTCGATGCCGGGGTCGTCAGCGAACTCTGAGAAGTCCAGGCCATTGAGCTTGTGGACGGCGATTACGTGGTCGTGGTCATCAGCGGCACGAATCTCGGCGGCGATTGTGCGGACGCGCTGCGGGCTGAACGCTTCCTGATACTCCTCGGCGATGCACCAAATCAGGTTCTTGTGGTGCTCGAAGCGGTTGACGAGTGCGTGGATGAAGCGCTTCTCGGCGCTGCCTACACTATCGCCGGTGTTCCAGATGCGGGCACTGTCGTCGTAGAAAAAGAAGAAAATGACGATACCATTATAGTCCATCTCGGTAAACCAAGTAAACCACAGGTCGAGCACCGTTGGACTGATTCCCTCAGACGGATTGTTGTTCTTGAAGGGGTTGTGCGTTCGGTCGCCGTCGCCGCCGTGTGAACGGACGGCCATCAGGTAGATGCAGTTTGCACCGGTACCCTTTAATTTGTTGATGAGCGTCATCTGGTCGCCGGTGCGTGTGCCGTCGGGGTTGTGTTTGCCGCGATAGAGAAAATCTTCCGGGTCGCCGGGACCACACATAAACAACGGTCTGCCGCCCTTACGCTTGAGCCACTGAGGATGCTGAGGGT
Source organism: Phycisphaerae bacterium (assembly GCA_030602845.1). GTDB lineage: Bacteria > Planctomycetota > Phycisphaerae > Sedimentisphaerales > Anaerobacaceae > JAUVYQ01. Next base: position 4,377 of record JAUVYZ010000024.1, read on the forward strand.
CAACAATGAGCTGACCGGTTCGAGGCCCGGATTCTTTCACAGCATCTTTGAGCGGTTTCAGTGCCCTGTTGCTGCCGCCGAAGTCACCCACAGCAATTGCCCAATCAGAGCGATATGGCGCATCCCATATCTGGTCTTTTCCAGCGAGCATACCCAGCTCGATTTCGTGATATGTCTTTTTCGTATCCACAGCAATAGCCGGCTGCACGCCCGCCATACCCGACAGATTCATGCGAATCGACGAAGCATCCTCCTTATAAAAGACATAGTGCTTACGCTCGGGCGTCTTAAGGCCATAGCCGTCGGTCAGGCTGTTGTCCGGCACGCAGACCGGCAAGAACCTTCCTTTCCAGAATTTACCTGCGCAGTGCAACTGTTCCGGGTCCGGGTAGGGGTACGTGCTACGGGGATAGAATCCCCAGAAGCAACCCATGCCACCAGCCATGGTGAGTTTCCAGAGAAACCGGCGTGTGCCGTCCATGTCCAAGTCGGCGTTGCGCAGGTACGTGTGCCGTTCCTCATAAAGATGCGGACGTTTGGTGTCTGAGTTCAGGTCTTTGCAGATTTCTTCGTATGTTCTTACTTGGTAATTGCTATACGATTTGGCATCGAGTTCGCCATTATGCCGTCCCCGGCCCCACAACAGGTGCCGCCAGCCCATGTGCCTGTGCGTGTACCGGGCCCATTCCCGCAGGTCATTCTCCGTGGTCCACTCCTGTAGGTCGAACCCGTAGCCCATTGTCCATCCCGGCAGTGGGCCAAGCCGAGCAGCAATGTAGCGCTGGAGGCGCTTGTCTGGGATTCCATTCTTGCCTCCGACCCCGATGGGTGTCCATTTGCGCGCCTCGTCGCCCCACGCCCAGATGTGGACGCGACAACCTTGGCCGTGGGCGGTCGTGATGACTTTTTCCAGGATTTCAAAAGTCCTCGGGTCGGGGTTTTTGCTGTTGTGGTCGGCATAGCTAATCGCCCCGAGTTTGAACCAGTTGTTATTGACATGAACGAAGATGGTGTCAAATCCGTGTTTCTTAGCATTTTCAAGGTATGCCTGAATCATCCTTGTGTCGGCGAAGTCCGAAAGTGATTCCCACCGCGGAAAGCGCCTGCCATTCATGTAAGCGTTAAACCGGTAGGCCTCCAGCTCGCCTTCGTTTCCCACCTGGAGGGCAAACTTGTTGCCGTACGCTTTCAGGAAGCCCTTTATGTTGGGGTTTGGGTTGGGCTTGACTGTCACCGTTCCCCTGCGGCCATTTAGCTGTGCAGCGCTGCTGGAGGTGATAAACGTCCAGTTACCGGTCCGCGTGCCGGTGAAGCGAAACTTCCACGTCTTGTCGCCGTCATAAAACATCTCTGTTGTGCGTTTTTGGGTTCCCGCAAAGCGGGGTCCCTCATCACTGCCGCTATGGCTAAACGTTACTGTCCCCAAAACATCGAACGGATTACCCGAATATGAAACGTTCTCCACGCTCCATTCCATATATTTCCACATAACCCCCGTCCTATTACCAAAATCCTTAGCATCACTTTTGGCCCCGCCCTTTTTGGACCGCTTGCCCCCCAATTCTTTAGGATTTGAAGCCGCCGCTTCCATCAGCAACTTCAGCGCATAGTTCACCATTTTGTTTCCGCGGATTTTCGTGTCGTTCCAGCTCACTATCAAATCCAGACTTGGCATAACAACCATAGCACGTATATCGCCGTGCCCAAAGCACCCGAACACATCATCTGGAACGCCGGGCCAATTGCGCTTCCCATCACGGTCCACACCGTTTACCCACCAGGCAAAACTGTAACTGCCATTGTGGTCGCACTGGTTGTTACCACCGCCGATTGAACGCTGTCCCCGAATCATCTCTGCCGGTTTGCCCTTCGTTCGTGGAATTGAAGTAGGCAGCGGACTCGTCACAGCTAAACTCGCGTGCCTGGCACTAATAAGCTGCTTGCCTTTCCACTTGCCATTGCGCAAATACAACAGTCCAAAACGCGCAAAGTCACGCGGCGAAATCGCCAGTCGACCCGGCCGATTACCCGTCCCGAACGCCATAAACGTTGGCTTATCTTGACATTGAAGAAGGCTGGTAAGTTCAGGATGCAAAACGTCACGATCCACCGTTTTCCATGTGGAGCCATACACCTTGAGGAGCAGCGTATCGAAAAATAGTGCCATATTATAGTCGCTATAATCGAACGCCCGTCCCGGCTGCTCCTGAACACCGTAACACGAAACTTGGTTACACAGATGCCTCCAGGTAATCTTGCGGTCTTTAAACCCCAATTTCCTGTTCGGCGAATTGAGCCTCGGGTCAACCTTACAAACCAGCTCATCAATGCTTTTTAGCTTCCCTTGCTCTATAGCTTTCAGCAGAAAGTGCGTGTAAACAGGTTTTACTGCTGACGCAACGTCCTTTCGTTTACTGGCATCGCCCCAGGTATAAACCAGTAACCCATCCCGCGCCACACAGCCTCGCCCGCCGACGTAGTTACGCAGCGCGTCCAGTTTAGCTTTGTCCATGCCGACCTCGGCAGGATTCTTGCTCTGCCAGGACGCTGTCGGATACACGGCGCCGGCGTGGCCATAGTGCAGTTCAGCCGCCGAGCATGCCAAACCGGCGTTGGCGAACAGGCACAAAGGCAATATCCATTTTAGCATTGCCGGTTGCCTGCGCAGGATATTCACGGTTCGTCGATACATAATAACCCTCCTTCGTAAAGGTGATTAGAAACTCTGTGTACGTTTGGGTCCCGCTCAATTAGTGTATGGTACAGTTCCGGTCTCATTGACGCTATGTCCCCACTTCTTGATGTACTGCCGGCCCGGCAGAAACTCATCATTCGCCTCCTTTAACTTTTGTGATAAAATACTGTCCATTTTTTTCTGCAATTCGGCGTGCACAGCGTTATTGCAAAGGTTATTGAGCTGATAGGGGTCTTGTTTGTTATCATAAAGCAGCCAGGGCCCGTTCAGGTCTCGCACATAGGTGTAACGCCGGGTGCGTACGCCGCGATATTCCCTGCCGCCTCGTTTTCTTGCCCACTGGCCAAAGGGTGATGGGCAGGTAATCAGCGCTGCGTCGTTGGGTTCCCGCAAGGCGGGGTCTCTCTTCGGTCTCTGCGTCCCTTTCAAAACGCCGGAGAAATCGGTTCCCTGCACTGTATCCGGTATCTGTATGCCGCTTAAACCCAGCAGCGTGGGCATAATATCAGGGGTGTTGATGGGCATATCAATTATTCTGCCTTGCCTGCCGAGCGCTGCCGGGTAGCGCAACAGGAACGGAACCAGAATGGACTCGTCCCAGGGCTTCTGCTTTTTTTGCTCGCCCTGAGAATAAAGCATGTCCCCGTGGTCAGAGGTGAAGGCAAATATGGTGTCATTTTCCAGGCCGCATTTTTTAAGGGTCTGAAGGATTTCTCCGATGCAGTCATCGAGGGCAGCAATGTGGGCGTAGTAACCGGCAAGAGTCTTTCTCGCTTCAGCTTCAAGATGCTCAGGGACGTTGGGGTGTAATTTCAATTCTTCCGCCTTGAAGAAATCCTTATACTTCCGGGGTGCGGTGTGATAGGGAGAATGCGGCGGCCCCCACGAGAGAAAAAGGGCAAAGGGCTTGCCTTCGGCGTGCTCGCGAATGTACTTCTGGGCTTCGCGGGTCTGGGCGATTGCGTCATAACCATTCCATTTGAGCCTTACATTTTTATCAGCGTAATAGAAAGAGTTGTTGTAGTTATGCGTACAGCCCAAGACCTTCCAAAATTTAAAGCCCTGGCGTCTGTCTCTGGGAATAAAGGCGGTTCTGCGATTTCCATCTAAATGCCATTTGCCGATGTACCCTGTTTCATAGCCCGCTCTGTTATAAGCCTGGGCAATGGAGACAGCATCGGTACTTAACAGCACATCGTTCAGAAAGACGCCGTGAGTGAGCGGGTATCGGCCGGTCATCAAGCTCGCACGATAAGGGGAACACACCGGGCAGCCGGATACGGCGTTAGTTAAGTTGATGCTTTCCTTCGCGAGTTTGTCAAGATTCGGCGTCCTTGCGTTCGGGTCTCCTGCGTAGCCGGCGGCCTGGGCGCGCCATTGGTCGGCGAAGATATAGACGAGATTAGGCCTGCGGACAGCGTGTTCTGTGGAGATGTGGTGCGTGGTTGCACAGCCCGCTAACGGTGTGCCCAGAAAAATCGAGGCGGCTCCAATCCCGGCGGTCTGGAGAAACTGCCTTCTTCCAATCTGACCTTTTCCCATAAGATCTTTCTCCCCTAAATTTTAATGATTTCTGTTTCTCTAAAGGAAGACACTATGTTTCATCCTACATCGTGTTAGCTAAATAACCCACAAATAAATTTGGGCAGTGTCCTAATTTGAGGAAAATGAAAAAACCTTAATTTTTGGTCTTTATAACCCAAGACAATTAGTTGCCGAATAGGCTAAACAAAATAGACGAAACTGTTTCTTCTAAAATAAATGCCAATATTTCTGTCATTTTCCTTTTCATTTATTTTGTCATAAAAAAGAGGAAAATGCTGTAACTCTCTTATAATAAGACAGTTAAATATGAATAAATCATTGCAAATATCTTTGCATTTTCTTTGACATACCTGCCGATATATATTAGAATATAAACAACAAAAATTATCGGCCTATTAAGGAATCCTAAAATGGCACTTGACCTTGAAAAATTGAGTAAGTTTGATTTGGAAGAAGACCTTGAAAACAGGCTTTTTGAAGATAAGAAACAAGAGCAGATCTTCGATTTTATTAACACTTTTCGGGATGTTCAAATTGCTGACCGATTCATAAGAGAGTTACCATCCTTCCCTTGGTCAACTCAAGGAATTATCAGGCGCGAGCTTACTTCAGTTGTTGGAGGAACTTTGGCGATTGAGGGTACAATACTAAGAGAGGAAGAAATTGAAGAATCTTTTCAAAAAGCAGGCCTTCAAAAGAAACTTAAAGATAAGGAGCAAGAGGCACAAAATTCGAGAACGGCATATAAATTTATTATTGACGTGGTGGATAATCACGAAGGTGAATTCGTTTATAGCGAAGAGCATATTAAGCAAATTCATCAATATCTCACAGAGAATATTGAGTATGTGTCGCCGAATGTGCCCGGCCAATATAGAGACCTCAAAGCCAGATTTGGTGAGCCGCAGAAATATAGCTTTTGCAAAAGCAAGGTCGATATTGAAGCGATAATGGCAAAATTCATAAATTGGTTAAACGAAAAAAGTTCTGGGTTTTTAAGTGGCAATGATATTGTTAAAGCAATTATGGCTCATTATTATTTAACGGAAATTCATCCTTTTGGGGATGGTAATGGTAGAACGGCAAGAGCTGTGGAGGCGCTTGTCTTATATGCAAACAAGATAAATAATTATTGCTTTTGGTCTCTGGCTAATTTTTGGAGTGCTAACAGAGAGAAATACCTCATTCATTTAGGTAACATAAGGTCCACGTGTGACCCCTGGGAATTTCTGATATGGGGCACAAAGGGCTATCTCATTGAAGTTCAGAGAATTAAGGATTTGGTGTTGAAAAAAGTTAAACAACTTATGTTAAAGGATTATGTGAGTTGGCTACTTCGTAACAAAAAGATTCGTCCGAGGATTTTCGGTGTCTTGATGTTATCAATAAGCTCTGGCAAAATGCCTTTTGATAAATTTATGTCTTCTCCTGAAATAATGACACTATATGCTCGGCGTAAGTTGAGCACAAGATACAGGGATTTTAAGAAAATGGAGAAGACGTTAGGTTTAATCCGTATTTTTAAAGAAGATGGTAAAAAGTTTATTGAGCCAAACTTTCAAAAGCTTGAGACTTTAGAGTACAAAGTCTAAGCCAACAATGGAATTGTGGAAGAAAGGAAATAGACACACAATCATACGGCTAAATATAACATACCTTGTGTTGCCGAGCCAGCGACGGCTCAAAATGCCCTTTTTAGTCTTAACTTCTGGACAAGATAAGACAGGCCATAGACTGCTATTCCAACAAAGTACATATAATATCTAAGATTATCATCGAGATTGAAAATCTTTGTTACGACAGTGGGACAAAATAATATAAGCGACGCAATAAGAAAGAGGGGAACCTCATACCATTTGTTCTTTATTATAAACCATCCCTGGACTGCATTCGTAAAGGCAAATGCGCCGAATATCGCCATTACAAAAATGAGCAGTGCCTGAGGCCAATTGTTGATTCCGTGGAGAATAAGCTCGGCATTAAAGACAAACATAAAGGGAATGACAGCGGTTCTTAAATCATATATGAATCCCTGTATTCCCGTTGAAATGGGGTCGGATTTTGCAATAGCCGCGGCAGCATAGGCAGCGAGTCCTACGGGCGGGGTATCATCGGCAAGAATACCAAAATAGAAACAGAATAAATGAGCAGCTATTGGAGGGATAAGGATAATACCGACGCTGTTCATAGGACTTAGTTCTCTGATTACAGGGACTGTGATTGTTGCCATAACAATATATGTTGCCGTTGTTGGCAGTCCCATTCCAAGTATCAGACTTGCAATTGCCGTTATTAATAACACAGGGAATATATAACCGAAAGAAAGTCTTGTTACAATCTCAACAACCATGCCACTTGGCCCCATGAAAACGATGCCAACAATAATACCTGCAGTAGCAGTTGCTAATGCGACAGTGAGCATATTCCTCGAACCTGCGATTAATCCTTCAGCTATGGTGCTGACGCTTTTAATCGTGGCCTTTATAACGGCAGTGCCATTCTTTATCGCTTTGATGATTTCCCGTACAAAGACAATCACAATCAGGACAAGTATTGCATTAAAAGCCGCCAGGTTTGGGGTGTGACGCATAATTATCAATTCATATATCAAAACAATTAGGGGGATGAGGTAATAAAATCCACTTTTCAGCATGGTCAGAAATGTGGGGATGTCCGATTTTGGCAGGCCTTTCATTCCGAGTTTTGAGGCCTCGAGATGAGCGATATAAAACAGGCCAAAATAAGATACGAAAGCAGGAACGGCGGCGGCCTTAACAACATCAAGGTAATCGATGCCCAGATATTCTGCGATAATAAATGCCGCTGCTCCCATTATGGGAGGCATTAACTGGCCGTTAGTACTTGCAGCAACCTCGGTTGCCGCTGCAATCTTTCCGGGATAACCGCACTTCTTCATTAAGGGAATCGTAAAGGTCCCCGTTGTAACAACATTGGCAATACTTGAGCCTGAGAAAAGACCTGTTAATCCGCTTGAGATAACGGCAGCCTTTGCTGCGCCGCCCTTAAATCGACCAAGTAAAGAGATCGCAAGGTCATTAAAGAAATGTCCTGCCCCAATCTTATCAAGCATTGACCCGAATAATACAAACAGAAAAACCGTGCTGGCAGAGACGTGAAGCGGGATACCATAAATCCCTTCTGTGGATAAAGCAATCTGGCTGAGATACCTTCGCAGTGACACGCCCCGAAAGGCAAATATCGACGGCATATAAGGGCCTAAGAAGGCATAGAGTGTGAACAGAATGGCAATAATGGCAAGTGCAGGTCCAATCGCACGCCTTGTCGCCTCCAACAGAAGCACGATTAGTATAACACTTATAACCACATCCCGCCGAATAGGCAGGCCCGCCCGCATTGTAATGCCCGTCCAGCCAAAGACAAAGTACAGCACAGAAAGACACGCAAATCCCGCCAGAATAGAGTCAATAAGTGGAATATGGCTTGCTGCGCCTGCCGAGACGTGCTGTCTCTGGCACGGTTGGTCGG
>JAUVYZ010000055.1 GCA_030602845.1 Phycisphaerae bacterium
TCGCCGACGGCGCGCATTTGTGTGCCAAGTTTGTCCTCGACATTTTTGAATTTTTCAAAAGCCCACCGGGCAAACTTAACGACGACATAATCGCCGGAGGGGGTGTATTTCTCAAGCGTTCCTTCTCTCCAGTACGGTATCTCATCGAGGGTGAGCCCGCCCGCGAGCAATGAAGAAACGAGGGCTATTGGAAAGCCGGTGGCTTTTGAGGCAAGAGCCGATGAGCGTGAGGTCCTCGGGTTGATTTCGATTACGACGACTCGGCCGGTGTCAGGGTCGTGAGCAAACTGGATGTTGGTGCCGCCTATGACCTCGATGGCGTCGACGATGTCGTAGGAGTATTTTTGCAGTTGTTTTTGCAGCTCGGTGTCGATGGTGAGCATAGGGGCGGTGCAGTATGAGTCTCCTGTGTGGACGCCCATTGCATCCACGTTTTCGATAAAGCAAACAGTTATCTTCTGGCTTTTGGCATCGCGGACGACTTCCAGCTCCAGTTCTTCCCATCCGATAACAGATTCTTCGATGAGGATTTGTCCGACAAGACTTACCGACAGCCCCCTGGCGGCCACGGTGCGCAACTCCTCGACGTTAAAGACAGCACCGCCGCCGGTGCCGCCCATGGTATATGCCGGGCGGATGATAACGGGGTAACCGAGTTCTTCAGCGAACTTTTCCGCTTCTTCTACGCTAAAAGCTAATTTGCTTTCCGGCATCTCAATACCGAGGTGGTTCATTGTTTCTTTGAAGGCACCGCGGTCCTCGCCGCGCTTAATGGCATCGACCTGAACGCCAATTACTTTGACGCCGTATTTTTCGAGCACGCCTGCATGGGCAAGTTCGGAGGACAAATTAAGTCCGCTCTGGCCGCCAAGGTTGGGCAGCAGTGCGTCGGGCCTTTCCTTTTCGATGATTTTTGTCATAGTCTGGAGGTCAAGCGGCTCGATATAGGTTGCGTCGGCCAGGCCGGGGTCGGTCATAATGGTTGCCGGGTTGGAATTGACCAGCACTATCTTGTAGCCTAACTTGCGGAGCGCCTTGCAGGCCTGGGTTCCGGAGTAGTCAAACTCACAGGCCTGGCCAATGATGATGGGGCCGGAGCCGATAATCATAACTTTTTCTATGTCGTCTCGTTTCGGCATACTAAATTCTCCTGGTTTTTAACATTTCGGCCACTATTTTGCATGAGGAGCAAGTATATTGTGGAGGATTAAACTACATAGAGGTTGAGCTGTCAAATAAGAAAACATTATAAGCCAGGTAAGCAGGGTTGATTTCGCAAATATCCCTCGACCACGGTTATTAGCCGCCCGCTCGTGGAGAAAGGTTAATTGAAAAAAGGTAAGTTTGGACAGCAAATTGTCAAGGGAGATAGACGATGAAGCTGCGTTTGCGAATTAGAAGTTTTCCGATACGGCTGCGCAGCCGGACTTAGCCGATTCGGCAAAATTCTATCATCCTTGCAGGGCGGCAAACTCGAAACAGTTACTTTTTGCTACCGCCACGTACTATTCTGATGGTTTCGGCCCCCCTGAACTCCATACCATCAGTGAGCGTACCACTGACGCTCAGCTGCACTTCGTCCTCTGCATCTATCTTTAGCATTTCCTGGAGCATTTCCTGGATTTTGGAACGGTCAAATTTGACAAGCAGCTTTTGGGCTTCTTCGTCAATGCTGCTCCACACAGGCCCGATTTTTTCACTTGGACCAATTTCTTTACTTAGAGTGATAGACTCGGTATTTACATCGGCAATATCATAGCGGCTTGGAAGCTGGATAGTGCACCTGATCTGATCTCTACTGCTTGTGAGATTTAGAGCTTTGGGCGTTATCTTAACTTCAGCAACTATGACTTCGTCGACTCCGAGGTCTATTATCTCGCCTAATATCCGTGGGTTTCCATCGATGTCGGTTTCATCAGGCGCTGCGACAAACCCAGGGTCACCAGCGTCGATGCAGGGAGAGCCACCAAGCAAGTGGTAGTCGCCCTCAACATAGCTTCTGTTATTATCAATGTGGCCCGGCTGTACAAAGTGAGGGTCGATATCTATGTTGCCCTGGCCCCAATCCACGGTGCAATCGGTATCACATATTATATTTTGGTCGCCGCCCTGAATGTCGCAGTGTGCAATCCGGATTGAGGTGGCAGCACCCAGGTTGCCCACTAAGATCTCCGATGCGTTCATAGCAGTATCACCCCAGAGAATACTGTGGCTTATAGTCAGATTGCTTGATTTGTAGCAGTAGATGGCTCCTGCCGAGTTGGAGGCAACATTTCCGGTAATGGTGCAATTGACAATAACCGGATTGCCGGCGTTGTGGCTGTAAATTGCGCCGCCGTTAGGCGCGAGGTTGCCGCTGATAATGCAATTTTTTATTATCGGGCTGCTCGCATTTAAGTAGAACCCGCCGCCCCCGACCAGTGCTGCGTTTGCTGTGATATTGCAGTTAGTAATCCGGGGACGAGTTTTACTGTTTGCACATGCGATTGCGCCGCCAAAGACCGCTGAGTTAGTGGTGACAAGACAGTTGGTAATTGACGGACTGCTATTGTTATAGCAGCAAACTGCGCCACCTAACAAACCATATCCGTTCGTGATGGTAAGTCCTGCTACTGTTGAATCGGCACTTTCGCCCATGTAGAAAACAAAGCCGCGGCCCTTACCCTCACAGTCGATGATGGTGCTATTTACGGTCTGAAGGTCGGCAGGGTCTGTGCTGCGGACCGTAATCGGCTTGCCCTTGAGGTTTATGTTACGATTGCCCGAGCCGGAATATCTTCCAGCGGCGATGACCACCGTATCAAAGTCCCGGCAAGCGTCGATGGCAGACTGAATGGTGGCATATTCTTCGGGCACATAGTAAACGGCTGCAATCGCCGAATTGGCGATTAGAACAGCGAGAAAACAAATTGTTATTCTTTTGTGTTTCATTTTTCTTTACCGAAAACTATCTTTTAATGAAATTACTCACCATTAAAAACTTAAAGCACAACTTCAGAATAAGAGCTGGGAACGTAATACAGTATTATCTCAGGTCCGAAACCTGCCGGCATCTGGTCGGTCCCCGAACGGTTGAAGAAAAGGTCGCTGTTGCCGCTTAAGGTCATAGGACTACCAGAATAATTAATTACTGAGCCATCAATTGTTCCACCTGCATCGCCGAAGAATTCGATTCCGTTAGCGGCAATGGCGCCATTCAGATGCGTTTCGAAGTTTCCGCCGAAAGACACACTAAAGCCGGGGGCCATAAGGAACGTGCCGGTTTCATTGCGGAGCTGCTCGAATTGCAGTTCTTCCGGCAGGTCAGTGACTGGGTAGCTGGCGACGGTGCCCAGAAAATCTATCCGATTTGTTCCGGAGTTATCGTTCAAATCGCCATTACCGACAATGATACCGGTTATTGTAGTATTTCCTTGAAAGGTGACAATGTTGGGGGCCTCGATGAAGACGACGCCTCTAAATGTTACGGTACCGAAGGACGGGTTGATTCCGGCGGGTATTATTACGTTATCATATTCCGTCAATACATTGTTGGGGTCGTAAATATTCTTAACATAGTGCCTGAAATAGTTGGGCTCCGGGACGGGGAATTCTGTTGGCGCAACGCCAGTGAAAACGTGGTCGTGAGCATTCGGCTCAGTTTCGCCGCCGATCGAAGCCTGTCCACCCTGCAAATCAACGGTGGCGTCGGGATTTGTGATGTGGACGTCGCCGGCGATTGACGAGTTGCCGATGATAGAAAGGACGTTAGCGTCATTTGGGCTTTCGATATAGACACCTGCATCGAGCTCGACATTTGCGCCGCTCATTTCGATGTTACCGTGCAGATTCAAGGCCCCTTTGGTTGCGACACCATAGTCAAAAACGGTATGGGCTCTTGTTCCGAAATTGTAATTGACCCTTATAATTCGCTGCACCACTCCGGCAGAACCGGTTACGTCCATTTGTAGTATATCGATGTTACTTGTTTGCTGAATCTGCGAAGAAAAAGATTGCCCCGCAGAAGAGTCCAGCACAACATCTGCAATAGTAATGGTCGAGTTGTCACTGTTGTAGGTCGTCGCAATATTTGAAATGCCGTTTGCTGCCAAATCGGTCTGCAGAAAGTTCGCCAGATGGCTAAATCTGTCGTCCGGCTGTGTGGTGCCGGGCATATAAATGCGCCCGAGCCAGAAGCGGATAATATCGAGACCCGATTCGGCGCAGGCGTGGGCGCGATTGGCCTTACGCTGGTTATCGGCGAGCTGTAGATTGGTGCCGGACATCGTTGCCATTGAGATAGCCAGGGCGGAGAATATGAGTACGAATATCATAGATATGATAAGCGCAGCGCCCTTTCGATAGACTATTTTTTTTATGAGTTTCATTTTTCCCCCCACCGGAAAACGCCCACTCAGGCAGCGTTTTAGCAACTTCTATTATGCCAATTAAACTATAAAATAATGTTAGATAAAGGCAAAAGGGCCGGCCTAAATAATGCCAAAAATATGTTGATTGCCTTCTAATGTCCGATAATAACAATTGATACGGCTAAAGTGTCGCTAAAAGGTATTCTCTCGTTCTGCGAAATATGAGCTGCGGGTAAAGGGCGAAGACATAACCCAGGGGAATCCCAGCGAAGCAGCTTTTTGTTTCCACCAGTCGAATTTTGCAGGCGGTACGTATTCGACAACTTCGAGCGAATTTTTCGATGGTTTTAGATATTGGCCGATTGTGATTCTATCACAGGCCACATTGCGCAAATCTTTCAGGACCTGTTCGACCTCGGCATCGGTTTCTCCCAATCCGAGCATAATTGAGGATTTGGTCTGGATACTATCGTAGGTTTCTCCGGCCATTTTGAGCAAGTTCAAGGAGCGTTGATAGTTTCCGCCGGCTCTAACAACCGGGTACAGAGATGGAACCGTTTCGATATTGTGAGCGAATACGAAAGGTAAGGCATCGCGGAGAATTTTTAGGGCCCGGGCCTGGCAGTTGCGAAAGTCAGGGGTCAGTATTTCAAATTTTACCCCGTTAGAAATCTTCTCCCTTCTCGCCGTATTCTTATCGGTTTGTGAATTTCTAACGGGGTGAATATCGGGGCACTGCTGCCTTACTTCGTTAATGCAATCGCGGAAATGGCCGGCGCCGCCATCGGGCAAATCATCGCGGTTGACACTGGTAATTACGAGGTATTTGAGGCCCATTTGCTTTGCCATTTCCGCTATTCGGGCCGGCTCGGTCGGGTCCGGCGGGGTGGGTTTACCCGACTCTACCGAGCAAAATTTACAATTTCGGGTGCAGATATTGCCCAGAATCAAGACCGTAGCCGTGCCTCTCGACCAGCATTCGCCACGATTGGGACAGTTTGCATTATTGCATATTGTCTCCAGGCCCAGAGAGCTTAATACATTATCAGTTCGGTTGTAGGTCTCGCCGGCTGGTAAAGGCCTTCGCAGCCAGGGGGGCAGTTTACGTCGCTCGTCGCTCGCCGCTCGTCGCTCGTTTTTCGTGTTTAGCTTCACCAGAAGTGCCTTATGAGCAATTGGGACAATTTTTCCTTGACGTGGGTCATTGAGTTTTGTCTGCCGGTCTCTTTTAATACCGAAGTCATTTCTACGCCGTCCAGGCCGCACGGTACTACAAAATCGAAAATGCTCAGGTCATTTTGAATGTTTATTGCCATACCGTGACAGGTTACAAATTTCGATACGCGTGCGCCGATAGACGCAATTTTTCTGTTATCGACCCATAAGCCGGGAAAGCCCTTTTGTCTCCGGCTCCTGACGCCCAATTGCTGGAGCAGTTCTGCGCCTATCGCTTCGAGCTCTCGGATATATTCGCTAATGCCGAGGTCAAGCTCCTGCAGATGCAAAATTGGATAAAAGACCAACTGGCCCGGATTGTGTGCCGTGGTGCCGCCGCCTCTGCGGATATCAACTACGTCGATTCGGCGTTTTGCCAGGGTGCTGCGAGAGGTCTGCAGTTTGTTGGCACTTTGCCGGGCACCGAGAGTGATAACAGCCGGGTGCTCAACGATTAAAACGGTATCTGGTATTTCGCCCCGGCGTCTTTTTTCACGCAATTCGTGCTGCTGCTGCAGAACCTCCCGGTAGTCGGCAAGCCCGCAATCGCAAACACGAAGGGGATTGGCGATTTTCAATTTCCGATTTCCGATTTTTTCACCCACAGATTTCACGGATTTTATTTTAACCGCGGATTGCACGGATTTCACGGATTTTATTTCTTACCGCAGAGAACGCAAAGTCCGCAGAGACAAAAGAAAAAGGGCTTTACTCTCCCACCCGCTTTCGGTATAATGTGTTCTTGAATGATTTAGGGAAATAGGGACGGTTGTGTACTTACCAACCGGTTTTATAAGGGATATGAAAAAGTGCGTAGTAAAGCAAAAACTTCAGGTAAAGGTAGTCTCGGTTCCCTGGAAGAGAACCTGAAAAAACTCAAGCCGATGCTCAGTCGCAAATTCAAAGTCAAACGTCTTGGGATTTTCGGATCATACGTCAGGAGGCAGGCTCGCAGGTCCAGTGATGTCGATGTTTTGGTGGAATTTTCCGGGAGCATAGACTTGCTGGATTTTGTGGCACTGGAAAGATATCTGGCGGAGCAGACGGGAGCTAAAATTGATCTTGTTTCCATAAAAGCGTTAAGGCCGGAATTTAGAGGCACGATATTAAATGAGGTTATTTATATATGAAACGCGACTGCCGCGTTTATTTGAGAGATATTCTTCAAGCCCTCCGTAATGCACAGGGATTTGTTGGAAGAATGTCTTATGAAAAGTTTATAACCGACAAAAAGACCATAAGTGCCGTTGTAAGAGAATTGGAAGTCGCAGGTGAGGCAACCAAGCAGCTGCCTGCATCGGTCAGGAGAAAATATCCGGATATTCCCTGGTCGGATATGGCGGGTATGCGGGATAAACTGATACACTTTTATTTCGGCGTTGATATGGAAATAGTCTGGGAAACTGTCAAAGTGCGTATCCCCAAGCTTGAGCCACTGATAGAAGATGTTCTCGCCGATATGGAACAACAGTGATTATATAGCCGGGTAGTCGGCCCCAAAGGCAAAAGTGTATAAGAGTATAAAGCAAGAGAAAAAAAATGGAGCGGGGCACATGCAAGATAGGCGCTCCTGAAAACAGGATCATTTATACTTTAAGCATTTGTCCTGACGCCCCGGGACAATGATCTTGTAAACCCGGTACTTGGACCGGTACTCACCGCTCCACTTGGCATTTTAAGGAAACATAGTTAGATTATCAAGCGATTTTTTTTTAAATCTGTGTAACCCTGTGGCTATTTTTTCCTTTTGCCCCTTATGCTTTTGGCGGATTGTGCAAGCTCAGGCCGAAAGCGTCTTCGGCGGCTTCCTTGAGCACCTCTGAAACCGTTGGATGTGGAAAGCTTATGTCGGTAATTTCCTCAGACGTACCTATAAGCGCTCTCGCTGCGGCAATCAGCTCGGTTGCTGTTGCGCTGACCATTGTAACGCCGATGATTTTGTTCGTTGCGTTGTCCTTTACAACCCTTATCTGGCCGACGGTTTCGTTGTGTGCGACGCTTCGGCCGTTGGCTTTGAAAAACGACTTTCCTACGGAGACATCAAGCCCTTCGTTTTTGCAAATTTGTTCGGTTTTGCCGACGGATGCGATTTCCGGGAATGTATAGACGGCACGCGGTATGAGCGAGTAGTCGGCTATTCTTTCATCGCCGCCTGTGGCGTTGGCCGCTGCCACCTCGGCCTCGGCAAAGGCGCCGTGAGCTAAAAAGGTTGTGCCGACGGCATCGCCGATTGCATAAACGCCGGGCACATTGGTTTCCATTTTTTCGCTGACTGCAATTGCATCGCCGGACATTTGCAGATTAAGGGCTTCGACGGTTTCATTGTCAACAACCGGCCTTCGGCCAACTGAGACGAGTACCTTTTCGGCGTCGATCGCCTCGCCGTCTTCGAGAAGCACTTTTGCCATCCCGCCGGTTGTATCGACCGAATCGACTTTCCGGCTGGTCAGGGTGTCGATGTCGAGTGTTTTGAATTCGCGCTCTATCAGTCGGCCGACCCATTCATCCTCCATTGGAATCAATCGGGAAAGGGCTTCAACGATGGTTACTTTCGTTCCTGCGGCGGCATACACACAGGCCAATTCGCAGCCGATTGCTCCGCCGCCTACGATTACCATCGAGCCGGGTATCTGCTCCAGTGCCAGTGCCTCTTTACTGCTGATGACGGTCCGGCCATCAAACGGTATTTCGGGAATTTGAATCGGCTCCGAGCCGGTAGCGAGGATTATATTGTCGGCCTGGATTTGGGTTCCCGCAAAGCGGGGTCCCTCCATTGGTGAATTGTCCGTCTCAATTCTGATTTTATTTGGTGCGGTAACGACGGCCCGGCCCTGCAATATCTTTATGTTGTGGCTCCGGATTAAGCCCGTCAGGCCTTTGCGAAAGGCGGTTACTATTGTGTCCTTTCTGGTCTGGATTTTCGGCCAGTTAGGTGTAGCTAAGGTGACGTCAACTCCCATCAAAACTGCATGCTTTGTCAGGAGCAGGGTGTGGGCCGATGCAAGCAGTGCCTTTGAGGGGATACAGCCGCAATTCAAGCAGGTGCCGCCGATAAACCCTTTTTCAACGACTGCTACTGAAGCGCCTCTTTGTGCGCATCTGATGGTGGCGGCATAACCGCCCGGCCCGCTGCCGATTACTACAACATCAAAACTTTCTGCCATAATTCAAACTCCTTTTTATCACTTCTTCGGTGCGAAAAGCTGAAACTCCCAGATGGTCGGGCCCTCAGTGGCGGTCAGGATGTTCAGCCGAACGCGGCGGGCGGTTACGGGCGAGAATTTTAGCTTTAGTTTCTGGCCGATTTTCGTGCCTTTAGTGAACATCCGCCATTGGTCGCCGTCCTTACATTGCAGCTCGAATTGCTGCACGCGGTCGTAGGCCTCACTGATAAGCGCGCGGTTGAACGTCATCGGTTTACCCAGGTCCACTTCCAACCAGGCTTGCTTCGTACCCCCGTCGGTGGCCCAGCGGGTGGAGGGGTCGTCGTCGACGGCCTTGTCGGCGCCGTGTGCGGCCATATTTCTGAAAACATTCGAGGCCTTGACTTTCTTTACCACTGCCAGTGAGCCGGAGAGCAGAGCGCGTGGGGTGATTTTGTTCGCGGGGCCATCGAGCTTGAGCACGATGATAGTGTCGAGCTCCCGGCGGTGGGCCTTCGGGACGGAAATCTCGATGGCCTCGGCGGTCTGTTTGACGACGGCGGTGCCTCCGGTAAGCACCGAGCTGGCAATAACTTTTTTAGGGATTGGCGGCAGCGTGATGGTGTCACTGTCCCAATTCAGGATGTGGATGTAAATTGTGCTGCCCTTGTGCGTGCTGGCGCCCCAGGGGCCGGTTTTGAATGGTCCGCCGCGTGTGCCGTAGATGCTCTGGCCGTATTTCTTCAGCCACTGGCCCATTTCGCGAAGCCGCTGAACCTGGCGAGGCTCGATTCGGCCGTCGGGCATTGGGCCGACGTTGAACAGGAGGTTGCCGTCACCGCCGACGACCCAGACGAGTGTCTGGATGCACTGCTTGAGTGACTTCATCTGGTCGTTTGGCTTCCAGGCCCACTGGCGGCAGATTGTCATACAGGTCTCCCATGGGCGGTCGGTCTGGAATTTGCCGATTCTCTGTTCGGGTGTGTCGTGGTCGGCAGGCAGGCCTGCCCGGTTGTTG
>JAUVYZ010000140.1 GCA_030602845.1 Phycisphaerae bacterium
TCCAGTTCAAGAATGCCTTCGACGGCAGCGACTGGAACCAACGTAAGCCCGGCCAGCCGTTCTTTGCGCAACTTTCCATCAGTGTAACGCATCGGGGCGGACACTGGAAGAATTTGCGCGAAAAACTGAAGAACCCGGTTGACCCGGCCGAAGTTAAGCTGCCGCCGTACTACCCGGACCATAAAATCGCACGGGAGGATTGGGCTACGTACCTGAACTCCATCCAGTTGATGGACCAATACGTCGGCAAGATTCTCAAACGCCTGGATGACGAGGGACTTACGGATAACACTGTCGTCATATTCATAGGCGACCACGGACGCTGCCATGTCCGCGGCAAGCAGTGGCTTTACGACGGCGGTATCCATATTCCGCTGATTATTCGCTGGCCGGGCAAGCTCAAAGCCGGGCAGGTGTGCGACGATTTGGTCAGTGCGATTGACATCTCGGCGACGGTGCTGAAAATCGCCGGCGTCGTGATGCCGAGACATATCGAAGGACGGGTCTTCCTGGGCCGCGGCGCGGAGAAGCGGGAGTATATCATTGCGGCCCGCGACCGCTGCGATGAGACCGTTGACCGCATCCGCTGCGTGCGGACCAAACGATACAAATACATTCGTAACTTTATGCCGGAGCGGCCCTACACGCAGAAGAACCGCTACAAAGAGCGGTCTTATCCGATGTTGCCTCTTATGAAGGAGCTTCACGCCGAGGGCAAGCTTACGCCTGCGCAGAGGTTGTTTATGCGTCCGCGAAAGCCGGATGAGGAACTCTACGATATCCGGAGGGACCCGTATGAGATACACAACCTCGCGGCCTCACAGAGACGCCAGAAGACACTGAAAAAGATGCGGGTGATATTAGATAAGTGGGTCAGGGAGACCGGTGACAAAGGACGGTTCCCGGAAAAAGAAAGTTCCATAACCAAGCGTGACAGAGAAAGGATAAGAGAAGACAGAAAAAAGCCGGAGTGAAAGGATGATATTATGAAACGACGTGATTTTTTGAAAAACGTGGGTTTGGGCGCGGTGACCCTGAGTTTATCGGGATGCACGACCACTCCGGGACTGTTTGCCGGCAGGGGCAGGCGGCCCAACATTATTTTTATTCTGGCCGACGACCTTGGCTACGGTGACCTGGGCTGCTACGGTCAGCAGGAGATTGCGACGCCGAATCTGGACCGGATGGCGGAGGAAGGGATGCGCTTTACCGACCACTACGCCGGCAGTACGGTCTGTGCGCCGTCGCGTTGCGTTCTAATGACGGGGCTGCACAGCGGGCATTGCCTGGTCCGCGGTAATGCGCGGGTGCCGCTTCGGCCGTCGGACGTTACCGTTGCCGAGCTGCTCAAGAAAGCCGGGTACGCCACCGGTATCATCGGCAAGTGGGGTCTGGGTGAGCCCGGCAGCACGGGCATCCCGAACAAGAAGGGCTTCGACTACTGGTTCGGGTATCTCAACCAGCGGCACGCCCATAACTACTACCCTGAATACCTGTGGCGCAATGAGGAAAAAGTTCGGCTGAAAAACGTTGTCAAGGCGGTCAATCCGCCCGGCGGCGTGGCGACCAAGCGTGTCGAGTATTCGCATGACCTGTTTGCTAAGGAGACGCTGGCCTTCGTTGAGAAAAACAGGAACAAGCCATTTTTCCTTTACCTGGCTTATACGATTCCGCACGCCAACAACGAAGCCCGCCAAAAAGGGATGGAGGTGCCCGACTACGGTATTTACAAGGACAAGGACTGGCCCGAGCCGCAGAAGGGCCACGCCGCTATGATAACACGGATGGACGGGGACATCGGCAAATTGTTTGCGAGGCTCAAAAAGCTTGGGCTGGATGAGAATACGCTTGTGATGTTCTCGAGCGACAACGGCCCACACCGCGAGGGCGGAAACAGCTCGGACTTCAACGATAGCAACGGTCCGTTGCGCGGCATCAAACGTGACTTGTACGAGGGCGGTATTCGTGTGCCGACGCTCGCCCGCTGGCCGGGTAAGATAAAGGCCGGTTCGGTCAGCGACCACATCTCGGCGTTCTGGGATTTCCTGCCGACGTGTACTGAGCTGGCCGGCGTAAAGGCCCCTGACGGCATTGACGGCATATCTATGGTTCCGACACTGATGGGGCAAGCGAAAAAACAAAAGAAGCACGAATTCCTTTACTGGGAATTTCACGAGCAGGGTAAGAAACAGGCCGTGCGCATGGGCGACTTCAAGGGTGTTCGGCTCAGGGTAGCTAAGAACCCGAACGGGCCGATAGAACTTTACAACCTTAAGACCGATATTGGGGAAAAACACAACGTCGCTGACCAGCATCCGGGAATCGTTGAGAAGATTGCAAAATATATGAAGACAGCGCGGACGCCTTCGAAGGACTGGCCGCTGCCGTCGTGACTTGTGCGTACGGCGGACGAGAGACGAGGGACGAGGGATGATTATGAAACAAGATGGTACATCGTGGATTTTCGTTCTACTTGTGGTTTTGGTTACGGTTTTGGGCTGCGTATCTTTTCAAGAGCAAAACTTTGATGAGCCCCGCCCATTAGATGGGCTGGACGAGAACATATCATCTCCGGGGGATGCTTGCACGAAACAGCTTCCGATTCAGGTCAAAGGTGTGTTTCCGAAGATGACGGTGATGGCCGAAGGGGTCGGCAGCGACTCCGAGGCGGGCATCGGTGCGCTGATTCCGTGGGCGGAGAAACTGTGGGCGATTGGATATGTCTCGCATATCAGAGGCAAGGGCCTGGGACTTTACGAAATCAGCGAGGATATGACTATGCGGAAGCATCCGGCATCGGTTACGGGCACGTTCGCTAACCGAATGGTGCACTGGGATTCGGAGCAGGCGTTCATCGGACCACACGCAATCGATGCCAAAGGGAATGTCCGGACAATCGAAGCGCTGAAAGGCCATCGCCTCACCGCCACGATGCGGCATCTAAAGGCCCCAAAGGAAATGGTTTATTTCCTGACGATGGAAGGGCTGTTGTTTGAAGTAAATGTTAAGACGCTGGAAGCGAAGCGGTTGTTTAACCTGGTTAAGGAATTGGAGATTCCGCGTGGAGCACCGCCGCATTTTAAGGGTGGGTTCTGTGCCCAGGGCCGGGTCGTAGTGGCTAACAATACGTATGATGAAGCGGAGTTTCTCGGCAAACGTCAGGCCGGTTTTCTGGCTGAGTGGGACGGGAAAAAATGGACGGTCGTGGAACGAAATCCGTTTGTTGGGGTTTCCGGCGGAGGGAGCAGAGGTTATGGCGGCAATACAATCTATGCGACGGGCTGGAGCAGGTCATCGGCTATTCTTCGTGTATTCAATCGCGGCAAGTGGTCGCGGTACCTGCTGCCGAAGGCAAGTCATTCGTGGGACCATACCTGGAACACCGAATGGATGCGGATTCGCCACGCACAAACCGAGCGTTATCTGATGGATATACACGGGATGTTCTATGATTTGCCGCCCTTTGCATACGGAGGGAGAGTATGGGGCGTTCGTCCAATTTGCACTCATCTTCGCATTGTTCCAGATTTTTGCTTCTGGCGAGGCCTTTTTGTGATGGCGGGCGACCAGATAGACCACGACGAAGGACAGCCGCAGTCGGGACTATGGTTTGGCAATATCGACGACCTCTGGCAGATGGGCAAGCCGTCGGGTTGGGGCGGGCCGTGGTGGGAGAACGCGGTGAAGACGGGCACAACATCCGACCCTTTCCTGATGACCGGCTTTGATAAGAAGGTCGTGCACCTTGCCCAAGACTCGGACGATACGGTAAAATTCAACATCGAGGTTGATTTCCTCGGCAACGGGACGTGGAAAAAATACAAAACGTTCACGGTGCCTGCAAAGGGGTATGTCCACCACGAATTTCCGGATGGCTTTTCAGCACACTGGGTCCGAGTGAGCGTTGATACCGACTGCAAAGCGACGGCGTACTTTATGTACAATTAGCTCTGCCACAGGTAGCGTTTAGTTTTTTCTGTCCGGCATCCGCTATTATCTGTGCACTAATTTTAATCGTTGACACAGCCGGTTTGGCGTAATATATTCCATGCCGCACCAATCGAGCAAGGCTTTCGGGTAAAGACTCCGGCAAAATCGGGCCCTCGATTGGTGCGGCACGAATTTTAGTAAGAAGGAGATTTATAGGATGGCAGAGAAGCGAGTGTATTTCTTCGGCAGCGGGAAAGCGGAAGGCAGCGCAAAGATGAAGGAGGTTTTGGGCGGCAAGGGAGCGAACCTTGCGGAGATGACAAATCTCGGCGTTCCAGTTCCGCCGGGCTTTACTATCGCCACAAAGGTATGCAGCGAATATTATGCCGCACCAATCGCCCCGGACCGCTTGCAGTCGGGGCGCAGAGATGCGCGATTGGTGCGGCACAAATGGCCAAGAGGACTGGCGGAGGAGGTCGATAAGAACCTGGTCAAACTGGAAAAAGCGATGGGCTCCAAATTAGGCGATACCGACAGGCCATTGCTGGTCAGCGTCAGGAGCGGAGCAGCCGTATCGATGCCCGGTATGATGGACACCATTTTAAATTTGGGGCTGAACGACGATGTTCTCCGCGGCATTATTAAAAGAACCGGAAATGCGCGGTTTGCATACGATATATATCGTAGGCTTATCGATATGTTCGGCGGTGTGGTGATGGGCTGCGACCATGATTATTTCGAGGAAGTACTTGCTGCGGCGAAGAAGAAGGCCAAAGTCAAACTCGATAATGAGCTGAGTGCCGAGCAACTGAAAGAGGTCGTCGAGAAATACAAGAGCGTTTACAAAAAACATATCGGTGAATTGTTCCCGCAGGACGGTCGAGCTCAGTTAAGACATGCCATCAATGCGGTGCTTGGTTCGTGGAATACGCCCAGGGCCGTCACGTATCGGAGGTTGAATAATATTACCGGATTGTTGGGGACGGCGGTGAATGTTCAGGCGATGGTTTTCGGCAATATGGGTGAGGACTGCGGTACGGGCGTTTGCTTTACGCGCAATCCAAGTACTGGTGAAAAGGAATTTTATGGCGAGTTTTTGATGAACGCCCAAGGTGAAGATGTTGTGGCCGGTATCAGGACGCCTTTGCCGTTAAAGAAATTAGGCAGGCGTTTGCCGAAGGCATACAGGAAGCTTACCAGATTTATGACCAGGCTGGAGAAGCACTACAAGGACATGCAGGATATGGAATTTACGATTCAGGAGAAAACACTCTATATCCTGCAGACGCGGACGGGCAAGCGGACGGCTGAAGCTGCTGTTAAGAATGCGGTGGATATGGTTCAGGAAAGACTTATCTCCAAGAAAGAGGCGGTCAATCGGGTGACGCCGGAGCAGTTAGATCGTTTGCTGCATCCTCACTTTGACCCGAAAGCCGAGCGCAAGATAATAGCCAGAGGCCTGCCTGCCTCGCCCGGTGCGGCGGTCGGACAGGTTGTGTTTAGCGCTGATACCGCCGAGGCGGCCAAGAACAAAGGCAAAAAGGTCATCCTTGTTCGGATTGAGACCAGCCCTGAAGATATTGGCGGTATGGACGCAGCGGTGGGGATTTTGACGGCTCGGGGCGGTATGACAAGCCATGCGGCGGTTGTTGCCCGCGGTATGGGTAAACCGTGTGTGGCAGGCGTGGGTGCGTTAAATATCAATTACAAAGCCAGGAAGCTCAGCGTCGGTAAATTGACGATCAAGGAAGGGGACTGGATTAGTATGGACGGCTCGACCGGCGAGGTTATGACGGGGCAATTGGCTACGGTGGAGCCGACGATGAGCGGTGACTTCGGCTCCTTTATGAAGATTTGCGACCAGGTTCGCAGATTGGGAGTTCGTACGAATGCCGATACGCCGGAAGATGCAAAGCGGGCGAGGGAATTCGGCGCCGAAAATATCGGGCTTTGCAGGACCGAGCATATGTTCTTCGAAGGTGAGCGGATTTGGCCTGTGCGGCAGATGATT
>JAUVYZ010000077.1 GCA_030602845.1 Phycisphaerae bacterium
AGTCGTATGCAAAATCCCGCTGATACCGCCACCGGCCATAGCAAATGGGACCGGCTCAGGTGAGTGAGCGCAGCTTCGGACCGGCGTCGGATGGTCCGGCATTACCAGTATTCGCCAACTTTCGTAATTCTGTAGCGCCTCAAGGACAGGCCCGACAATATATTCATCAATTTGCTCGACGGCTTTTTTCTTCATCTCGGCGCTGCCATTATGAGATGCTTCATCGGGCGCTTCTATGTGGACGAAAACAAGGTCATATTTGTCGAGCGCTTCTATCGCCGCCGCTGCCTTGCCCTGATAATTTGTGTCGATAAAGCCGGTGGCGCCGGGCACGTCTATCAGGTCGAAACCGATGAGCATTGACAAACCTCTTACGAGGTCAACAGCGGTGATAGCAACACCTTTGATTCCAAACCGCTTCTGGAAACTTTCCATTTGTGCTTTCCTACCCTGTCCCCAGAGCCAGATGGAGCTGACCTGATTTTCGCCGAGGTCTTTTCTGACCTTGTTAATATCGTGATTGGTGAAAAGCTGCTGTGAACGGGCCATCAAATCGATAAGCATTTCAGCGCCTTTGCCGCGGGGCAGAATCTTTTCTGCTGCCTTACCTATGTTGTCGTGGGGCGGATACGTCTGAACGTCGAAATCGAGCCCTTTGAAAACCAACAGGTGCCTATAGCTTATGCCCGGATAGAAACGAATCTGGTCATTAGCGAGGTAGTCGTTTAACTCCTTTATCAGTTTGCTTGCCTCTTCGGTGGAGATATGTCCGGCACTGTGGTCTGCCATTTTGCCGTCGGCAATGGTAATCAGATTGCATCTGAAAACCCAGTCGTCCTCAGATAACTCGATATTTAGTGCCACCGCCTCAATTGGTGCTCTGCCGGTATAGTATCGCAGTGGGTCATAGCCCAGCAGGCTCAATTGAGCAACATCGCTGCCGGGCTCCATATCGACCGGGACTGTCCGGACGAGACCCTGCCTGCCCTGCGTGCTGATTTTATCCGTATTGGGTGTTTCAGCAGCTTCAAGCACGGTCTTGTTACCGAATTGTTCGAGCGGTTCGTCCGCCGCACCGTCAGGAACTATTATGGCATACTTAGTCACTAATTTTGCCTCCAACGAATAAGACCAGAAAATCACAAGAGCACAAGCAGCCTATGCCTTGTGAAATTATGCATTTTAGACTAATCTTTGTCCTCCGGGATGTCCACGATTCTTATGCAGACCGGCTTTCCACTGAGAACATCCAGCTCTTCCAGCTCTTCTAATGCGGCGGTAACGTTTTTCTGCTGCGTAGGATGTGTTATTATTACCACCGGTACCGTGTTGTCAGGCCCGGTGCCTTCGTGTTGTAACGCTCCGGATATACTTATCTGGTGGTCGCCGAGTGTTTTGCTCCAGCGGGCTACCACCCCCGCCTGGTCCCTGCACATCACCCTGATATAAAACCTGCTTACAATATCGCCTATTTTCTCCATTAGTGATTCTATTTCGCTCCTCGGTTTTAGATGCAGGTGGCGAAAAGTAGTTGCGGAATTGCCCAGAGCAACATCGATAATATCCGCAACGACTGCGCTTGCGGTAGGCATCATTCCCGCGCCCCGGCCGTAGTACATTACCTGGCCGACGGCACTGCCGAATAGACTGATGGCATTAAACGGGCCATCGACACGCGCAAGCGAATTGTCCCTGGCAATAAAAGAAGGATGTACCCGCAGTGAGACTCTGTTGTCTTTGCCTTTTTGTCCGATTGCCAGCAATTTGAGGATGTAGCCCATTTCTCCCCCGTAGCGAATATCATCTTTTGAGATTGCTTCAATACCCTCAACGAAAATATCGTCGAGTTTGATTTCGTATCCGAAGGCGATAGAAGCTAAGATGGCGAGTTTGTGGGCGCTGTCCTCGCCGCTGATATCGAGCGTGGGGTCTGCTTCAGCATAGCCCTTGTCCTGGGCCTGGGTTAGGGCCTCGGCGAAGTCCTCGTCTTTGCTGGTCATCTCGGAGAGGATGTGGTTGCAGGTTCCGTTGACGATGCCGTACATTGCAGTGATATTATTTGCGGCAAGTCCTGTTCGGATGGCCGAAATAATCGGTATACCGCCCGCACAACTGCCTTCAAAGGCAATGCAGCGGTTATTTTTGTGAGCGGCTTTGTAGAGTTCGCTGCCGTATTCGGCCAGTAGGGCCTTGTTGGCGGTAACGACGTCTTTACTGGCCTGGAGCATTTTGAGCTGGATTTGTTTTGCTTCGTCGGTTCCGCCGACCAGCTCAACGCCTATTTGAATGCTATCATCATTTAGCAGCCGGTTTATATCATCGGTGAGGATGCCGTTCGGCAGCTTTACCGGCCGAGGAGACTTGGTGTCGGTATCGACCACGCAGGCAAGCTCCAGACGAAGGCCGGTTTTGGCTGCTATCGAATCAGCATCTTGCAGTATCAGCTTTGCCACACCACAGCCGACGGTACCGAAGCCGACAAGACCAACTTTTACTTGTTTCTCAGCCATATATTCGTATCTCGTAATTTTTTGCCACAGAGGTCACAGAGAAGACCTGTCATTACGAGGCCTGCAAAGCAGGCCGTGGCAATCTCAAAATATCCGTTAATCAATAATCAATTCATTCTGTCCGGTCAAGTAAAAATCGGCAAATTGAACATTATAAGTGAACAAAATAATCAGTGTAATCTCCGGGCGTTTATAATCTTAGAGAAATTGTCGGGGTCGGTGAAGGCATCGAGGCCGTTGGGATTATGTTTGGTGAGCATTTTTATGGTTGCGGCGAATTTTTTATCCAGTTTTGAAACGAAGCAGTCAGGATGGTAATGAGATTCTTCGCTGCGCTCAGAATGACAGGTGGGCGGAAAACTCATTTTGTCGGTGGCTTTAATAATCTCGATTTGGTAGGCGTGGAGTGTCAGGCGGTCGATAAGCGGTTTCTCAATTTGGCCTTTGCCGAGTCGATAGTTCGGCTTGAAATCGGAGAGAAATAACGGCCGCGATATGCCATATAACGGGTCAATCGCCAAAGGCAATCCAATGCCGGGTAAATGGACACGAATTTGATGTGTCCGGCCGGTCAATGGCTCCACAGCCAATAGAGCAATTGTGCCGAAATCAGCAAGGAGTTTCCAGTTAGTAACCGCCTCTTTGCCTTTTTTGCGAGTGACGCACATAACGGCTGGATTCTTACGGTCACGCGTCAGGCGCGTATCGATTGTACCTTGTTGGTGAGGGACTATGCCGGTTACAAGGGCCAAATAGGTCTTTTTGACGAGTTTTTTCTCAAAATAACTTGAAAATTTGGATTGGGTTTCTTTGTTCTTAGCCAGAATCATAACGCCGGAGGTGTGTTTGTCGAGCCGATGTACGAGCCGTAGCCGGCTTGATAGCTGCGGGCCTAACTGGTCATTGAGAATATCTAAAAGCTCGGCAGCGCCGCTGCGGTCTTTGGTAACCGATACGCCGGTGGGCTTATTGATGACGATAATGTCGTCGTCGGCATATATCATCTCGATTTTCGTTTTTGACATTGAGTTACCGTGCGTCTGAAAAAAGACCAAGCGGCCATTTTGCATTTCTTGACGGCTAATGGCCAATAGCTTATATTGTACAGCGTTTAGCATATAGCGTATAGCGTTTAGTGTATTTGGAGTTTGTTACAATGGCGAAAAAAAGTCAATGTGATAAGTGCACAGGTCTGTGCTGCAGGTATTTTGCTCTGCCGATTGACACGCCCGAAGACAGGGGAGACTACGACGACATAAGATGGTACCTGTGCCACAAGGATATAACGATTTTTGTGGAAGACGGCGATTGGTATATCAATATAAAGAACAAGTGCAAGCACCTTTCTGAAAAAGACTATCGCTGCAGGATTTACGATAAAAGGTCGAGGATTTGCAGAGGGTACCGTCACGCAGACTGCGATTTCGTCGAGGGCGAATACGACTTCGAGCTGCACTTTACCGATGACAAGCAGATGGAAGAGTATATAAAGATAAAATTTGATAATAACATAACAGAAAAGCCAAAAGCAAAGAAAAAGAAAATAGCCATAAAGACACTAAGCCATAAGGATACCAAGGTACAAAGAAAATATGAAATAGTTAAAAAATAAGACTTTGTATTCTGGTGCCTTGGTGGCAAAAATGAAAAGAGAAAGCAATGAAGATACCGCCGGTAAAGGGAACAAGGGATTTTTACCCGCCGGATATGGCCCGGAGAAACTGGATAATTGACGGCTGGAAAAGAGTGTCTGTCCGCAACGGCTTCGAAGAATACGATGGGCCGATATTTGAGTATCTGAAGATGTTTCAGATAAAAAGCGGCGACGAAATCGTCGAGCAGCTTTTTTCACTGACCGACAGAGGTGGACGGGAGCTGGCCCTAAGGCCGGAGATTACCCCTACATTGGCGAGAATGGTAAATCAGCAAATCAGTTCGCTGCCGAGGCCTATAAAATGGTTTTCGGTGCCACGATTGTTCCGGGCCGAACGTCCCCAGAAAGGCCGGCTTCGTGAGTTCTTCCAGTGGAATGTTGACATAATCGGCGTGGATGATGTCTTGGCTGATGCCGAGGTAATATTTTGTGCTCTGGATTACCTCCAGGAAGTTGGTCTGACACCGGCTGATATCGTGGTGAAAATATCCAGCAGAGAAATGCTCGCAGCGCTGTTGCTAACCATAGGCGTCGCAGAAAGCGAACTTGAGGATTTATATGCGGTGCTCGATAAACGCAGCAGACTGCCAGGCGATACTTTTGAACAAATGCTTGTAGAAAAAGTCCCCGATGAGAATAAACGAAAGAAGATATTCGAGCTGATGGCGGTTGAGTCTATCGAGCAAATCAACGATTTGTTAGATTTGACAGACGCAGCAAAAGAATCGGTGGACGAACTAAAGCATTTGTTTGAATTGTTGGGAGTTATGGGGGTTGCTGATTTTTGCGTGTTCGATATCAGCACAGTTCGAGGTTTGGCCTATTATACCGGCATTGTATATGAGATTTACGATAAGGCAGGCGAGCTTCGGGCCATTGGGGGTGGCGGTCGATATGATAATTTGTTGAAGCAATTCGGCGGGCCGGCCATACCGGCTACCGGCTTTGGTATCGGCGATAGCGTGCTGGCGATATTGCTCAATGAAAAAGGTCTCTTGCAAAAACAATTACCATCACGCAAGCTGAATTATTTTGTTGCCTGTGTGGATAAAGTTTACAGGGAGGCAGCCGTTAAACTGACGATGAAGCTGCGGTCAGCAGGATTTGCAGCGAATTTTAGTTATAAGGCCGCTAAATTAAGCAAGCAGCTTAAGCAGGCTTCAGACCAAAACGCCGGAAGGTGTGTAATCATCGGCGACGAGTTTAGAGAAAATAAGCTTGCTGTCAAAGATATGGCAACCGGCGAGCAGCAGCTGGTTGACTACGATAAATTTTTCGCAGAGCTTAAATGATAAATCCAAATGAGGGATTTTCCACCTAATCATTACGAGCGGGCGTTCGAGAATTGGTTGATTGACAATCATATTCAATACATTGCGGTAGATGAGCATAAAAGAGCGGCCTTCGGACGTTTGAAGATTAAGAGCTTCGATTTTTTGTTATATCCGGGCAATCAGCAAATAATAATTGCAGAGGTGAAGGGAAGATTGTTCAGGGGAACCAGTTTCGCCAAATTAACGGGCTTTGAATGCTGGGTTACTACCGAGGACGTCGATGGACTGACCAGGTGGCGGGAGGTTTTCGGCCCAGGTCATCAAGCTATATTTGTTTTTGCCTACAAGGTCGAGAACATCGACGTCGATTTTAACGGCAGGGCGGTCTATGATTTTGACGCGAACAGATATACATTTTTTACTGTTAGATTAGACGAGTATCGCAGGTTTATGAAACGCCGCAGCCCCAAATGGCAGACCGTAACGCTGCCGGCCGACAAGTTCCGAAAGTGCGCGGTACAAATGCAAAAGCTTTTATTTTGATATCGCACGGGGGATTTTAGGAAGAAGCTAAACCTTAATTCCCACCTCCAAAACACTCCCCTTGTCTGGACAAAATTTCTCGCTCAAAACAACCTTGTATTGTATATTGTAGTAAAATGAGAATTATAGCTGGTGCAAAACGAGGAATGAAATTGTTTAGCCCGAAGACGGGCCTGTCCCGGCCGATTACCGACAGAGTTAAGGAGTCGCTTTTCAGCATCCTTTACAAATATGACCTGCCGAACGGCGAACGAACAGCCGATTTGTTCTGTGGTGTCGGCTCTCTGGGCCTTGAAGCGTTGAGCAGGGGGGCTGGGTTTGTTACTTTCGTCGAGAAAGACCCGAAGGTTATCGCAATTTTAGAGAAGAATATAGAAAAGGCCGGGTATGCCGGCGAGTCAAAAGTTATAAGGGCCAACGCGTTCAAGATTGGCGCTCCGGTTAATTTTGACCAGCAAAAATATGCCCTTGTTTTTGTTGACCCGCCGTATGCCCGTACGAAGGATGTCGGCGCCGATTCGCCTTTGAGCGGATTGCTTACTTTATTAGGGGAGCAGGTGACCCCCGACGGAATTGTCGTGGTCAGGACTTATAAACACACGGAATTGTTAGAGCAGTATGGCCGACTGGAAATAATAGACCGGCGCAGGTGGGGAACTATGGCCGTAACCATATTAAAGCAGGCAAGCAGATGACAAACAAACAAGCAGCTATAAAAATAATTAAACGGTTAAGCCGCGATGGTTTCCAGGCATTGTTGGCAGGCGGCTGTGTGCGCGATATGCTGCTGGGCAGGCGCGCCCACGATTTCGATGTTGCTACGGACGCTGCACCCGCAGACGTCGTAAAGATATTCAAACGCACGTTAAAGGTCGGAGCCAAATTTGGCGTAGTGGTTGTTCTGCTCGAAGACCGGCAGGTACAAGTTGCCACGTTCAGAACCGAAGCCGGCTATGTTGACGGCAGACACCCGGGGCGAATCAAATTCGCCGGCGCCGCTGAAGATGCCGGCCGAAGAGACTTTACCATCAACGGAATGTTTTACGACCCTCTCAGAAGGGAGGTAATCGATTATGTCGATGGACAAGCCGACCTCGAAAAGCAGATAGTGCGAACTATCGGTAAGCCAGCCGAGCGCTTTGGCGAAGATTACCTGCGAATGCTGCGGGCCGTGCGGTTTTCAACTCAGCTTGGCTTTGCGATTGAGCCGCGGACTTTCTCGGCGATTTGCAGCAACGCAAAAAATATAGTCAAGATAAGCGGCGAACGCATAGCAATCGAATTGGAAGGCGTCCTCGTTAATCCCAACCGCTCTGCCGGGGCGTCGATGCTG
Source organism: Phycisphaerae bacterium (assembly GCA_030602845.1). Classification (GTDB taxonomy): domain Bacteria; phylum Planctomycetota; class Phycisphaerae; order Sedimentisphaerales; family Anaerobacaceae; genus JAUVYQ01. Next base: position 7,315 of record JAUVYZ010000077.1, read on the forward strand.
GCAAAAAGCGGTTTAGCTGAAGCAATCTTTCCCGGTTTGCCTTTCAGGCAGATGAAACTGGCAATCAGGGTATTGAGTCAACTGCGAAAGAGAGTTGATTTTGCTCTGGCATTGGCTTCGCTTTTCTCCGGCTGCGAGGCGGAGTTTGCACTTGAGAAGTGTCGGATTCTCAAACTCAGCAGAAGTCAAAACAAACATCTAAAATTCCTGCTGACCAACAGAGGCAAACTGCTCGACGACCGGATGTCTTTGGCTGAATTAAAAATGATACTTGCTGAGCCATATTTTTGGGACCTGTACGAGCTGCAAAGAGCGATTGAAAAGGCCAGGCCCAACGGCAGGAAGGGTATTGCTGCGTTAGGTAGACTGCGGAAAAGAATAAAGGCGCTGGGTGATGTTGAATTACGGCCCAAACCGCTGCTCAACGGTCATGACTTAATTCGATTAGGTGCCGTACCAGGCCCCGGATTAGGCCAGTTAGCAGAAGAGATGTACATCGCCCAATTAGAGGGAAAATTACAAACACCACAACAGGCCGAGCAGTGGGCGCAAAAGTGGTTGAAAAAGCACAGAATGGTTGAAAAATAAATGCAGCCTTTCACTCTTCTAATCAAACCGTCCGGCTCAGATTGCAATATTGATTGCAAATACTGTTTTTACAAGGACAGAGCGCCCGAGTTTGGGCAGGGCAGACAGCGGATGAGCGATGAGGTGCTCGAGAAACTTGTTAAAGATTATATGCGGCTGGGTTTTCCGGTTTCGGGCTTTGCCTGGCAGGGTGGTGAGCCAACGTTGATGGGTGTCGATTTTTTTCAAAGGGCAGTCGAATTGCAAAAAAAATATGGCGCCCCCGGCCAGCAGGTAAGCAATACCCTGCAGACCAACGGTATTTTGCTTGATGACGAGTGGTGCCGGTTTTTCCACGACAATATGTTTCTTCTAGGCATTAGTATCGATGGCCCAAAAGAATTTCACGATTACTATCGCGTGGACCGTTCCGGCGCCGGCA
>JAUVYZ010000065.1 GCA_030602845.1 Phycisphaerae bacterium
TGAAACGAGACTCGAGCAACCAGCATGGTGTGGGGGCGGTGCGCCAACCGCCCCTACTATGCTAATTTGCCCTCGATTTGTTTCAGAACTCTCATCGACTCTTCAGCAATTCTCTTCCCGCCGGGGGAAAAATCAAATACCTCGAGAGATATCCATTTACCGTATCTTAAATCCTTGAGCGTTTGAAAGGCTTTCACATAGTCGTCAACCGCCGTTCCGGTACCCAGGTGTTTACCACCCATTTCCTGCACATGAACGTGATGGATGTGGTTGTAGTATTTTCTCAGCAGGACGTCAAATGGCTCAGTTTCGTCGACAGTATTATTGAAATCAAACATGATTTGAACAGCTGGATGATTAACTTGTCCGGCCAGCTCTAATGCTTCTGTCAATGTGTTAACAACATCGGTGGTGCTTTTACCCAGGGGCTCGACGAGTATCTTAACGCGGCGCTCTTGAGCATGGTCGGCAACCCTGGCAAGACCTTCAACAAAATATTTCTTTGCTTCTTCGACGGAGATACCTCTGGTACTGCGTTGTCTTGGGGAGCCAAAAACCATACAGGAGCCGCCAAGGTCACTGCAAAAATCGATAAGTTTGTCAAGGTAAGCGATAGTCTTTTGGCGGACGGCAGCATCAGGTGTTGTGAAGTGAAGTCCTTTCGGCGGCGATGCTAATAACCAATGCAGTCCGGCACATTCAATGCCGGCATTTATCATGGTTGAAACCATTTCTTTACGTTTTGCGGCCGTTATCTCCTGCACGTCTTCGGTAACCAGGGTAAATGTAGCAATTTCAATTCCTCTATAGCCTGCATTGCCAACAATTCGGCACTGTTCCGCCCAACTTAATTCTGCCATACTCTCGTTGCACATAGCATATTTGAAACCATCCCACTTCGAGGAACCAGGCGTTTTTTCCTGACGACACCCAAACATCAATTCACCCAATGCAGCAGCACCGAAAACACTCCCGGAGGTTTTGATAAAATCTCTACGGTTATGGTAAAACATGATTTTCCCTTTTTCGCGGGGTTCCCCAAACGCGAAAGAATGCGTTTGGGAGCCCCGGCTATATAGAGCTTTCCCCAAAGTATACAACTCTTCAGAGCACAAAGGTTCACATTTTGTCCCGCACCAATTAGGCATGTCCAGCACCAAAAAACGACTGAGCCAAGCTCTTTTGGTACTGGGCAATTGGTGCGGGGTCGCAAAATGGGGCTCCCTTCAACAGTATTTATATTATATCAGGTATTACCCATGGATGTCTATACGTGCGTTTTAAATATTTATTGGCCTCCGGGGCATTTACAAACGATTCTGTTTTGGGGTCGAATCTTAGTTTTTGATTGCCGAGGCGATACGATATGTTAGCCAGATGACAGAGTAACACAGAATAATGGCCTTGTTCGACATCCGCATTAGGTTTATTGCGGGTGCGAATACAATCGATGAAATTATCCTGGTGCTCTTTATCTGCCTGGCGTCCGTATTCTGAATGAACTAACCTATCATTTGAATCATAGACCTGCCATCCCCCACCATGTCTGCCAAGATACATAAAGCCTTCGGTACCCAATACTTCAATCTTAGTGCTGCTGAACGGCCAGTTGGGAAATTTGTCTGAATCCCGGATACTCTGGGGCGTTTTCTTCATATAAGGTGTCCAGAGAGCCGCTTCAAACAGTAATGTAAGAGGGACCCCGCTTTGCGGGGACCCGTTGCCATATTCGTACGTGGCCAACTGAGTGTCCGGAATTTCCCTGCCATCCCGTAGGGCGTTGACTCCCCCTGCGTGGGAAACCGTATCGGGATAAGGTTTATCACCGATTAGATATCTCGCCAGGTCCAATTGATGAACGGCATCACCGGCTATGGCACCACAACTGTACTCCCATTGGTTTATCCAGCGACGGCTCGGATTGTATGGCTGCCAGGGGGCAGGGCCGCACCACATATCGTAATCAAATCCATCCGGAACAGATTGGTCAGGCCCTTTTCTCTGTGCTGAATGCTGCATCATATTAAAAACACGAACAAGGTGAATGTCCCCAAGCTTGCCGGCTCGTATGTATTCGGCAGCGTTTTTCATATACGGTGCACTGCGTGTCTGCATTCCTACCTGCACAACCCTCTTGTAATTTCGCGCCGCCTCAACCATTTTTCTGCCCTCCCAAATATTATGGGCAAGGGGCTTTTCCACATAGACGTCTTTTCCCGCTCGGCAGGCCATAATGGTCCCAATGGCATGCCAGTGGTCGGGAGTTGCGTTGATAAGTACATCTACACTGGAATCATCAAGAATCCTTCGAAAGTCCTGCACCAGCTTTGGCCTTCTGTCTTGAACCTCTTCCACCGCCTCTCTTGCTCTGGCAAAACGTCGGGTATTTACATCACAAAGATAGGCGACCTCAGCGTCGGGCCTACTCGCAAACTTCTCTGCGAGGTATGTCCCCCGGCCGCCAAGTCCCATCACTCCAATAATGACTTTGTCGTTTGCCGCAAAACTTCTTCTTTGGGACAACGTTGCTAATGTTGCGACGGCGCCTATTGAACCCTTCATAAACTCTCGACGATTTACTGGTTTCATTTTCTTCTCCCTATTCGGTTCCCGCGGAGCGGGGTCCCATATTTCCCGGCTTGTGCCGATGTGCCAATGCTCTTGCCATATAATCATCCAGCAGCTCTATTTCAAATTCTTTGACCATCTCTTCCACGCTTATCTTCTCGTCTTCGCTGGAAACCAACACCGCACCCAGACAGCCCGGGTCAGTTATTTTAACTTTTGGCCCATACTTAGCTTTGAGTTTCCTCAGGCGCTCCCAATTATAATCCAGATGTACCAGGGCACAATCCAAATTGACGGCAGCAACGGCAAAATCAAAATAATTAGTGTTGGAGGCAACGACCTGACCTAAAGGATTGTAAATTTCAGAGGGCGTTGCTCTGCCGGCAATAGCACCAACAAAATGAGAACGGCAGGAATAGGCCCAATATGCCTGCATCAATCCTCCGTGATACATGGATGAAAAAATAATCAAATCCGGTTTGGCCTTGACGTATTTTAATCTTAATTCGTCAAAGTTCAGGTCAAAGCATATAGCAAACGCGACCCGGCCAAAATCACAATCAATTATGGGCGCATCTCTGCCGCAAAGAATACCGGCTTTCGTGGTTTCTTCTATAACAACATGATTCTTATTGTAGATTCCTGCGATATTACCTGTTCGGTCAAGCATTACGCTTGAGTTACGCCAGCTACCGTCCTTCATCTCCCTGGCTGCCGAATATACGATGTAGCAATTATTCTCTTTTGCGACCCTGGCGAAGAAGTCCTGTATTTGTCTTTTGCGCACACGATAGTATTTCAGCCGTTTGTCGAGGCCGAAACCGGCTGGTCGGTCACAGGCTTCCGGGACAACTATCAGGTCAGGCCGGTCCGGCAAAACCTGCGCAAACCTGTTCCGCCAGTGCGCAATCATTTTATCAACCGCTTTCTGCGGCTCAGTATTTACGTCTATTGACAACGGTCGAGGCCCGATTGTTGCTATCTTGACGTAACCTTTTTTCTTCAATTTCTTCGGTAGGGGCAAACGGTCGTCATTCCCGGCCAATATGTAATTACCCAATCCCAAAACCAGCCAGGATAAAACAATCGCTGAAAATATCTTAAACGGTAATTTCAGATTCAATATCAACTGTCTCATTTTTGTTCTCCCACACATAAACAAACGAACCAATGTTTTCCCGGATGAATATGCTCTATTTTGATTTCGACGCCCGCCGGTCGTCGATGCGGATTTTCGCCTCTATTTTATTCCCGTCCAGGACAACCTTCCCAACCTGCTCTTCAATGCGAATCCCTGTGGTTTGCGTTTGCGCTTCATCCGTTCGGGTGTCACGAATGATGTTGTTTTTGAATACCAGATTGTTCGTTTGCCCTCGAATGCAAATCCCGGCGGCTTCTCCACCGGTCCCGTTGTTTTCAATGATATTCTCTTCGAGGCGATTGCGATGGGCGGCCATTCCCAACGACTCTTTGCGGAAAAAGACTCCGTCCCGATGGTTCAGGCGGACATGATTGCGGCGAAGGAGATTGTCGGAATCTTTGTGCCCGATGGAAATACCGAATCGACCGTTCCCTTCCAGAATATTCTCTTCAAACAACCCGTGCCGAACCCGCCAGCACAAAAACAGACCGTCGGTTCCATTACGACGGGCGATACACTTGCGGACGATGGGGCGTTGGGAGCCGCTTCCAGGATGCAGACCCAGAGAAGCATTGTCTTCACAAACGCAATCGACCACGGTAACATCATTAGACTGCTGGAAACTGATTCCGTCCCCATTATAATTGCGAACCAAACAGCCCTTAATGACCGTCTTAAAAGCTCGATAAAGAAAGATTCCCGCACCTCGGCAGCCATTCAGGTGGACATTGGATTCCTTGTTGCCGTCAATAACGAGGTTTTCAATTCGTGCCCCTTCAAGGTTGTAGGCACTGACAACGGGAAAGACCGTTGCGGCCCTGGCCTTGTTGCGCACCATACAGTCCGCCATCAGCGGGTTATCAATAGAGAACGTATTTCCGTTGCGTCCGGTGATGCGAGCAACGGTAGTATGAAATCCGCCTGAACGGTCATCCCAAATCGCCACACCATACCCAACCGCAAAGCCGGTCGGCTCTTCCACCGTGACCTGCTGCTCACCGAAATCACCATCAAGGGCCAGAGCAGATGTGACCCCGTCCGCTTTACGCAAAATCGTTTTGCCTTTCTTACCCCGGACAGTAACGTTCGAGCGCAGGTGCAGCGAATCGTGCATAGCATACTCCCCCTCACCGATTTCAACGATGCCGCCTCCCAGACCGGCGATGTAATCGACTGCTGCCTGCAAAACCCGATTATCGTTTCCGATGAGGTCCGCGCTCTCTTTCCCGACGATTATGCTGGGTAATTCCTTCATCGCCGAGTGCATAGCTTGAGGGAGTTGTTGCTCCTCCGGCTTTGGCGAAAAATCCCGTCGTGTCCCCCGGGCGGGTGAGATGCCGGCAGCACTAACAATTAAGGCAATCGTAAAGGGCAATATGTGAAGTTTTCTTTTCATAGTTGACCTCCGTTGAGAAAGGCATCCCGCACCAATTGAGCTTAGGCCCACGCCTAATTGGTGCGGGACACCTCTTGTAGTTATCAGTAGTTTGGGCGATTCTTGGGTTGATTATTAAGCAGGTTGACTGCGTTGTCAATCTTTTTCTGGGATATTTGGGATGGGAAGGAGCTTCTCTCTATATTTTTTGCGAATTTTTCTTAAAAAGTGCAATAAAGCCCCTCTTTGAACTCGTCTGTATCTTTGAAAGTTCGGTACGCTAAGATAATGACAAACTGTGACCCAAAAGGAAGCAATAATGTTAATTCGTGTTTTTTGGAGGAATCTTTCCGCTGGGTGTAACCTTTTGGCGCAAGTGCCCACTATCCTGTCAGAAGGGCCCCTGGAAGGGGCGTAAAAACGCAATAGAACCAAACTTGTAGAGAAAGGAGCCGAAAATGAAGAAGACAGGATGGAAAGTAGCGATTCTAATTCTGCTGGCCGTGCTGGTGCTAAGCACGCAGGCACTTGCTGCTCGCGGAGGTCGCGGTGGAAGGCGTGGCCCTGGGTTTGGCGCGGGTATTAGCAAAGGGAGCCAAGGCCGTCAATTCAGAGGCATGAGCAGATGGGACAAAGGCTTCCAAGGCAGAGGCCAGGGAATGCGTGCCGGCAGAGGCCAGGGAATGCGTGCCGGCAGAAGCCAGGGAATGCGTGCTGGCAGAGGCCAGAGAATGCGTGCCGGCAGAGGCCAGAGAATGCAAGGCGGCAGAAGCCAGGGAATGCGTGCTGGCAAAGGACAGGGAATGCGTGCCGGCAGAAGCCAGGGAATGCGTGCTGGCAGAGGCCAGAGAATGCAAGGCGGTAGAAGCCAGGGAATGCAGCGCAAAGGTATGATGGGCAACCAGTGCCCATTTATGCCACAAAGAGGTGGGATGGGTATGCGGGGCGCGGGTCTTCGCCCCAGAGGCATGGACAGGCTAGGCCCGGGTGGCCCTCCCAAAGGTACGGAGAGACCAGGTCGCGGTGGCCCTCCCGAAGGTATGGAGAGACGCGGTCGTGGTGGCCCTCTCGAAGGTATGGGCAGACGCGGCCAAGGCTTCCGGGGCATGGGTCAGGAGTTGGAACCTGGCGAATGAACATCGACCCTCCTGCTGAAACCTGGGATTGGGGTCAGCGATGAAGACTATCAAGTGAAGAACCCATGCGTCCGAGGAGAAGATAAAAGGCCGGCAGCGCCGGCGACAGCAAGACTCATAGAACAAGAATACCGTGACCCCGTCGATAAACCATTTGTCGGCGGGGTTCTTTTCCCATAGCAAGGCGACGCACGGGTTGAAAAGTATACAGAAATTAAATTGAAGAATTGCGTATGGTGGTATATCCTATACATATGGTTTTCTCAATTTCTCCGGGCAAGGCTCTTAGTCTTCAAGTGGAAGGCCTTTTGGCCGAACTAACTCGCTGGGCCACTGAGTCACTGTCCCCATCAGAAAACAGAGAGGAGACTACCGTGCATGTTGCGATGGACCTTGCGGATGTCCGACAAAGTTACCAGGGCGATCCCGAGGCATATCGGCGATTGATTGAGCGATACCAAGAGCATATTGGGCGGATCCTGTGGCGTTTCAGCCGAGACCGCCGGGTCCATGAGGAGCTGGTTCAGGACGTCTTCGTCGAGGCTTATCTGGGACTCGAGAGCTATCGCGGAAAGGCGCCCTTTGCCCACTGGCTTGCTCGGATTGCCACTCGTGTCGGGTATCGCTACTGGAAGCAGGTCGACCGCCAAAAGAAGATAGGAAGCTTCCCGCTGGAGGAATGGGACCAGTTGCCTTGTGATTCTGGGGAGAAGATGGATGCCGGCCAAGCCGCTGCGTTAGTACACCAACTACTGGGACAACTACCGCCCCGTGACCGGCTGGTCCTGACGCTGCGATACCTGGAAGAATGCGATGTGGGTGAAACCGCACGCCGGACAGGCTGGACCAAGAGTATGGTCAAGGTTCAGACGTGGCGTGCGAGAAAGAAATTGGAGAAGCTTTTTACCGAGGCGGAAAAGGAGAGCATAATATGAGAAATGAAAACCTATTCAAAATCCTGGCCGCCCGGGCCCGCGGCGAAACGCCTCCTTGTGTGGATGTCGCCGGTCGAGTGATCGCAATCCTCACCGCCGAACAAGACCGCCTCGACCGGATGACAGAGAGGCCTTTGATGTGGCTGGCCGTGCTTTCTTCTGCTGCAGCCATCCCTGCCGCAGTACTGGCAATCGTTACCTACTACACGTGGGTTGACCCCTTGTTTGAAATATCACAAGCAATTGCATGGGTGATACAATGAAACAAACAGAAACAACCGACAATCGGACCACACACTATATGCGACGACTGCATCGTCGGCGCATGGCCCTTTTCGGCTTGGTCATACTGCTGGCTGGCAGCGTCATCGGCGCCGCCTCAATAATGATTGCGGCCCCACACAAGCTAACCAAACCCCTACGGCCTCCGGAAATTGCCATCAAAAGCCTGCTTCCCAACCTGGAGCGCTGCTTGCACCTTACCCCCGAGCAACGCGAAAAGATTGAACCCATTCTGCAAGAGCATATGCAGAAACTTGACGACATCCGCACCAATGCCCGTTCGGAGATCGACGAAACCCTGGGGCAAATGAATGAAGATATCACTGCGGTGCTCTCCGAACAGCAGAAACAAATCTGGCAGCGGAGGCTCCACCGTCTCCAGCGGCAACTCCGTCCTCCCGGGCGGGGGCCGGGCGAAGGAGGCAGGCAGCGTAGAGGCCCGCAGCAGCGCATGCGCCGGGGTCCTGGGCCTTTCGGTCCTGCGCGACGTCCGGCTGGGCCGAATCTCCCACGCAACGGTATGAATCGTGGCATGATGTCAGAGCAAAATGAAAAGAGCGCGAACGAGGACCTGTGAATGAATTATGGTCAGTAAATTCGAATATAAATTTAATGTGGTAAAGCAGAAAAGTAACTTGGAAAGGAGCAGGAAATGTTAAAGAAGATTATGTTGAGCATTGTGGCAGTGGTTTTGTTGGCAGGAGTTGTACACTTAATAGCCCAGGAAAGGAATGACGAGCCTGCCACACGGCAAACACCCAGGCAGCGCAGAGGTATGGGCAGGCGAGGCGAAGGTATGACACCCGGAGGTATGGATAGACCAGGTCGAGGTATGGGACCCGGTCAAGGTCGGTTTATGCCGGGCCGGGCCGGCGCATCGTCCATAGAAAGTTCACCGATACCGAAGACAAAGGCGGAGAAAAAAATCCTGAGCATCCTTGATGATATGGACAAGAACCAGCGCAGAGGGATGATGAACGTTCCGATAGAAGACGGCAGGCTGCTGCGGCTGCTTACGGAGACAGTCGGCGCCAAGCACGTCGTTGAGATCGGTACCTCCAACGGATACTCGGGCATTTGGTTCTGCCTTGCACTGCGTAAAACGGGCGGCAGGCTGACCACCTATGAAATCGACGCCCGCCGGGCATCGCTGGCCCGAGAGAACTTCAAACGGGCTGGTATAGACAAGCTCGTTACGCTCATCGAGGGCGACACCCACGAGGAAGTCACGAAACTCAAAGACCCAATCGACGTCGTTTTCATTGATGCCGACAAAGAAGGCTATGTCGACTACCTCAACAAGCTGCTGCCACTGGTACGCCCGGGTGGACTGATTCTGGCCCACAACATCAATATGCGTGGCGGCAGGGGATCTGGTATCCAGGACTACGTCAAGGCGATCACCACCAACCCTGACCTGGAAACAGTCTTTTACCTCCAGGGCGGCGGGATCAGCGTGACGCTCAAGAAACGTTGATAGGTCCAGGGTTGGCACCGGACCAGGAAAAAATAACTTAAGAATAATCTAAGCTGCTTTCAAAAATGTGTGTATAATTTGGCAAGTAATAGTCTTTCGTAGATGGCTGGATATGCACTAAAACTTGTTTTTTGGAGTCTAATGTGATGAAAGA
>JAUVYZ010000188.1 GCA_030602845.1 Phycisphaerae bacterium
CGACGAAAAAAACAGTCAGTAACCAACAAAGAGAGCGCCGTTTCACCTTTTCACTTTTAGTCTTGCGAACTTTCGTTTTCCGACCTGGATGACCATACCGTCTTTCGGTGTAACTTCCGTGTTAGGGTCATTGATTCTACGGCCATCAATACTCACAGCCGATTGTTTTATCATCCGCTTTGCTTCGCCGCCCGATGATATGAGTTTGCAGGCCAACAGCAGTTTGCTTGCCGGTATCAGCTCAGCAGATATTTCAACTTCAGGTATGTCATCGGGCAGTTGGCGCTGGGCGAAGACCTTGTCGAATTCGGCGGCGGCGACATCGGCGGTCGCTTGATTGTAAAACTGCGTCACAATTGTTTTGCCGAGCAGGATTTTTGCCTGCTTCGGATGCGTCTTATCAGGGTTGACAAGTTCGGCTATTTCTTCGTCTGACTTGTCGGTTAAAAGCGTAAAGTAATTTTCCATCATATCATCGGAGATACTCATAACCTTGCCGAACATATCGTTCGGCTCATCGGTTACGCCGATGTAATTGCCTTTTGACTTGCTCATTTTCTCTTTGCCGTCCAGGCCGACAAGGATGGGCGTAGTGATTACTATCTGCGGCGGCTGAGCGTATGCCCGCTGAATGTCTCTGCCGACGAGGTTGTTGAAAGTCTGGTCAGTGCCGCCCAATTCGACGTCACTTTTTACCATCACTGAATCATAGCCCTGCATCAGTGGATATAGAAATTCATGAACACCGATTGGCTCGCCTTTTTTGTGCCGCAATTCGAACGTATCGCGCTCGAGCATGCGAGCAACAGTCATGCAGTTTGTCAGCATAATAATATCAGCCAGTTTCAGGTCTGAGAGCCATTCGCTGTTATACCTGATTTCAAGCTTCTTTTCTGAGGTGTCGAGGATTTTGCCAGCCTGTTCGAAGTATGTCTTTGCATTTTGTTCTATTTGCTCGGGAGATAATATCGGTCGGGTTTTATCCTGGCCTGAAGGGTCGCCGATTCGTGCGGTGTAGTCGCCGATGATGAGCACCGCCTTGTGGCCGAGATCCTGGAATTGGCGCATCTTTCGCAATACGACGGTATGGCCAAGGTGTATGTCGGCGCTGGTAGGGTCCAGGCCGAGCTTGATTCGCAACTGTCTGGAAGCCTTATCTGCCTCAGTGAGCTTTTCAGCTAATTCAGCCTCGGTGAATATCTCGACCGTGCCGCGCTTTAGTAACTGAACTTGTTCTACAATTGTCTTTGCCATATATGTTTCTCTGCAAACTAAGATACATTGAAGCCGCAATTATAAGAAGTCGGCAGAAAATTGGCAAGCACTGGTTTGGCAGCGCGCAGCTACTGTTGGCTCTGTGCGTGTTCGCCTGCGACGCCGCCGGAAACAATAAACGTCATCGCCTCGGAGCTTTCAATATCCAAGGGCTTAACGGCCTCTTTGGGGAAGAGCAGGACATTACCTGCGAAGTTGTACGACTGCGGAAGATAGACGGCGACATGGTCCTTTAGCCCGAGATTCTCGAGGTTTTCTCTTGTCATAAAGCCGACCACCTTTGCGTCACAGCCCGGTCCGAGCGTTACCAGTACGGGCTTGTCGAATTTTTTCTTTTCGCCGGCAAAGGCCTCCACGAGGTCCCTAATGGCACCGTACAGCATCTTGACTAAGGGAACTTTATTTAAGATCTTATCCAGGAGGCCAAAGAGCTTTTTGCCCACGAAATTCGATGCGAACAAGCCGATGAGAAATATTCCACCAATCGTAACCAGAAACCCCATACCAGGAAAAGTTATTGGAAACAGTTTGCTAAAGAGTTTGTCCAGACTGGTAAAAACGTAAACGAGTATAAAAATCGTAAGGCCAACGGGAACGAAAACCAGAAGACCTCTCAGGAAATATTTCAAAATACTTTTCATTTCAAGACTCCCAAAAAAACTCTTAGCCACACCAATAACAGCACATTCCTCGGCGGTCCTGCCAGATTGAGAATATTGCGAACAGCCATAATTATCTCCCTTCTTTCTCGCCGACTCTGGTTTCGGCCTTATTTTTTTTCACGAACGCAATCACTGCCAATATATACAGGATAATAGCGGGAATGAAGAAAATAGTACATCTAATGTTTACCTGCTGCTGGGTTAGCAGCCCGTACAAAGGTTTTGCGCTGCTCGGCCAAAACAACCGCACGTCCCCGTGGTAAACAGCGTCAATCACAACGTGAAACCACACGCCAAGAACGCCCGAGATGAGCATCTTCCAAAAACCGGTTTTATAAGGTATGTGAAAAATTTTCATTATTTTTTTGAAGAAATTTCGCAACAGATAGGCGGCCAATCCCCAGACAACGCCCACAGCCGCCCCGATTAAAAGCGTATGACAATACCTGTGCATCGGCCAGCCAATTCCAAGCAACATTATGACCAGCACCTCAATGTCAACGATGACATTGGCCAGCACAAACACCGGCACATCGAGCCACTTTCTAAATGTCAGGGCGATAAACCCGCTCGGCCCAAAATGAAATGGCGTATATGGCATTCGAACTCCGGTTTGAGAAATTACAGTGGCTAAATGCCAGTTAAGTATCCGTTTTTTTGTAAATAGTTTTGGACGTAGTCTTTGATTGCATCTTCGAGGGAGGTTGTTTCCTTGTTGTAGCCGGCTTTGCGGAGCTTGGTTATGTCAGCTTCGGTAAAGTACTGGTACTGGTTGCGGATTGAGTCGGGCATTTCGATATATTCGATGTTCGGCTCTTTATCCATAGCGGCGAAAACCGCTTTTACAAGGTCGTTCCAGGTGCGCGGCTTGCCGGTGCCGATATTGAACAGGCCAGTTAGCTGGGGATTATCTAAAAAGAATAAGGTCATATCCGCCGCATCTTTGATATAAATAAAATCGCGTTTCTGCTCGCCGTCGGCATACTCTGGTTTATAGGACTTGAACAGGCCTACCTTGCCTTTTGCGTTTATCTGCTCGAAGGCCTTGACTATGAAGCTTCGCATATCGCCCTTATGATATTCGTTCGGCCCGAAGACGTTGAAGTATTTTAAGCCCACAATTTTTCTTAACAGAGCGGTCCTGCGTGCCCAGAGGTCAAAGAGCTGCTTGGAATAGCCGTACATATTTAACGGTCTCAAGTTGTCGATTTGCCCTTCATCGTCACTGAAGCCGGCCGAGCCGTCGCTGTAGGTAGCGGCGCTCGAAGCGTAGATAAAGCGGATATTAGCATCGGTTACCCATTGGGCTAATAGTTTGGTGTATTCGTAGTTGTTTTTTATAAGGTACGAGGCATTTGTCTCGGTGGTGCTGGTGCAGGCGCCAAGATGGAAGACCACCTCGATAGGTGGGCTAATCTTGTTTTCGGCCACCATTTCTAAAAAGTCGTCTTTCTCCACGTAATCGGCGAATGACAGATTGCGGAGATTCTTCCATTTCTCATCGGAAGCCAACTGGTCAATGACAAGGATGTCGGTGATTTGTCTTTTGTTTAATGCGGCAATTAGCGCTGAGCCGATAAAGCCGGCTCCGCCGGTAACTATTATCATTTTGTAGGTCCCTGATTATCCGGTTCGTTTTTATAAGCTTAATTTGCCGCGTTGAATGTGTCAAATGTTTAAGGGGCCTGGTGCGCATAAAAAAACCGCCCAAAACCGGGCGGTCGGAAAAGAGCCAAAAAAACCAACACATTTTTAACACAGAGCAATATAGCTTGCAATTGCCAGAAGCAAAAGCCGTCTCTTATTAAATGTAAACGGAAGCCAGATTTCGTAATAAAACTTCTTCATCTCCCATCCCAGAAACCAGAACTGTAATCTTTGCCAGTAACAAGCACAACTCTTATTACAGGGTTATTATAACCGAAAGGAGTGTGGGAAAGCAAGAAAAATCGCCTTTCATAAATTGTAACTCTTTGTTAGTAAAGCACTTATGTTGTGCAAAAAGCGACATTTTTTTTGGCTGCCCAAAGAAATGATTATTGATTATTGGAAAAGCCCTACTGCTTGTTGGCGGCAGGGGCAATAGAAAATAATCAATAATCGATTGATTCAGGCCAACTTGCTGACGGCTTCGGCGACGAGTTCGGCTATCGGTAGATGCTGTGGGCAGCGAGATTCCGCAAGTCTGTAATCGGTAGCGAGCAGTCCGTTTCTTACCCTGGCGGGAATTTGAGCGAAAAGCTCTCTTGCCCTGTCCTTGTCACCGTAGCTGTTGTAGTACATCAAATACCGCATAATGTCACTGACATAGGGCACATCCGGCAGGACCGAATCACAGATATCAGAACAGCCGGCACAATAGCCGTCACAGGTCGCCCGGGCGTATTGCCTGAAGATCTCTTTGTCCGCCTCGGTGAATTTAGTCTTGTCCAGAACCGCGGCGACGTTTTGGGTTAGAACCGAAATGTTCTCCATCTGAACGGCGGCGCAGCTTATCCTCTCATCTTCCAGCACAAGTTTTATACACGCCTGCTCCGGAGTGAAGCCCCGCTGCAAAAAGTGCTCGACCAGCTTTTTATCTGTTTCTGTATCAATCGCCTGCTTGAATCTTTTAATAGTTGTCTTTCCGGTAGTCTTCATAGCGATAAGACCGATATTGGCCTTGTGGCACGCCTCTATGGCCGCCAGCATTTCAGGGTCCTGCATTATGCGGAAATTGTAAGCCGGCATTATGACGTCAATCCAGCCTAATTTGGCCGCGGCGGCAAGACACTTGGCCATGTTCTGATGCGTTGTGAAACCGAAAAACCGTATAAGCTTGCGTTTTTTCGCATCCTCGGCCCATTGTTTTAGCTCATCCGTGAGTTGAGCAGGGTCGGATGCCGCGTGCGGAGCATAGC
>JAUVYZ010000168.1 GCA_030602845.1 Phycisphaerae bacterium
TCCATTATGAATTTTACTCTTTGCTCCATAACACAGGTCTCTTTCCAGGGCATAATTAGCCTCCTTTCGAAGGCCATTATAACTGCCTACTGTTACCCATGTTCTTAGCATAATCTGTAACCTATCTTACCGGTTTGTACCTTCTGAGCTACCTGGGCCAGCGCTGGGGGACGGGCGAGCCGCGGTTCTCGACAGAGGATGTCGTCCGCTGGAGCCGTGAACGTACGCGCAACGGCTGCGCCCTGACCTGGGATGTGCCGATCCAGAGCAACGGCTTAATGTCCCAGCTGTTTATCGAACAATTGACCACTGTGGGCGAAGTGCTCAGTCAACAACCCTCTGGGAATTAACCTTCATTTGAAAGGGAAATTGTTATGAGAAGACTATTGTTCGCAAGCGTTCTGCTTTTGGTCACCTCAATGTTGTCAGAATCTGCTGATGGCGCAATGAGCAACCTGGTCGAGGTAAATTACAGAAATCTTGTCTCGCGGGCAGACCTTGACTATGACAAGCCGGTGAGCAGAAGCGAGGAAGGTATGCCGGTAGGCAACGGGCGTATGGGGAGCCTCGTCTGGACGACGCCAAGTCAGCTAAGGTTCCAGATCAACCGCGTGGATGTCTTCGCAGAGAACTGCGAAACGAACAGCTTTCCTGTCCGCGACAGTGATTACGGCAGTGGCTGCGGCTATGTGGACATCGACTTTGTCGATTTTGGAGACGACGTTTTCGCAGGTGAGGCATTCGGGCAGCACCTTTCGCTCTATGACGGTCTGATGACTGTCCGGGGCAAGGGCATCAAAGCCCGTGTGCTGGCCTGGCCTGAGCGTGACGTGATGGCCGTCGAGGTCGAGGACTCCCGACAGCAGCCGTCTGCCGTTAACGTCGACCTTAGAATGCTGCGCTATGCCGTCCAGTACCACTCCCGACGGAATTACGATCTGACACGTACTCACAGTGTAATGATCCGAACACGCAGCCACACTGCCACTTCCAGGCTCGACATTCGTGATGGTCGTATCCTGCTTACCCAGGAGTTCCGGGAGGGGGACTACTACAACGCCTCGGCGATCGCCGTCGGAGTGGTGGGTCGGCCGTCGAAGGCGAAGTACGCCAACGACTCAACCGTTCGTCTGTCAGCGGCACCGGGAAAGGGACGGTTTGCGATTCTGATCGCCAGCGCCTCCAGCTTCGATCCTGAGCAGGATATCGCGGCATTAGCCCTGAAGGAACTGGATGCGGCCGCGGTCAAGGGATTCGCTGGCTTGCGGGCCGAGACCGCCGACTGGTGGCACGATTTCTGGTCGAAGGGTTTTGTGTACATGCACAGCGGCGACGGTCAGGCTGACTTCGTAGAGCAGAACTATACGTATTTCCTCTATTTGATGGGGGCGAGCTCTCGTGGGAATTACCCGCCACGTTTCGGTGGGATGCTATGGAGAACCACCGGCGATCTGAGTCGCTGGGGCTCACAGCACTGGTGGGCCAACACGAACGCTTACTACAGCAACTTAATGCCATCAAACCGCCTGGAACTTATGGAGCCGATGTTCTCGATGTACTCCGGGATGCGAGAGTCGTGTGCACGGGCAGCGGTCCAGCAGTGGGGCAGCCAGGGTATCTGGATTCCCGAGACAGTCTGGTTTGACGGCCCGGAGGTATTGCCCGATGATATAGCTGCTGAGATGCAGGAGCTTTACCTTATGAAAAAGCCCTGGGAACAAAGGTCGGAAAAGTTCCGCCGGTTCGCCGAGTTAAAGCAGCCTCACGAATCCCGCTGGAACTGGAAGAACAAGGGCCAGTGGATAAACGGCAGGTGGGTCTGGCGGGATAAGGGCAAGGGGCCGTTCGGGCATACTACTCACATGCTCGGGCCCAACGCGAGAATCGCGGAACTTTTCTGGCGGCGATACCAGTATACAATGGACGAGACCTGGCTGCGAGAGCGTGCCTATCCTATGATAAGGGACGCGGCGGAGTTCTATCGCAACTTTCCCAATTTCAAAAAGGGTCAGGACGGCAAGTACCACATCCATCATGTCAACAACAGTGAAAGTTCATGGAACTCGTCTGATACGTCGTATGAAATATTCTCCATGCGAACGATTTTTCCATTGGCGATTCGCGCCTCGAAGATTCTGAGCGTGGACGCCGAGTTGCGACCTGTCTGGCAGGAGATTAAGGATAACCTTGTGGAGATGCCGACACGGTCTCGTCGCCGCAGCCGTGCTTACGGTGCCTTTGTCTACGGCGGCGAAGGGGGGATTGAGCCCCTGCCTCCCGAAGAAGAGCTCAAGAGTCGCTTTCTCGGTTTCAACCGGCTTAACAGCTTCATTGATACGGCCGGCATCGGCGGGGCACAGATCTTTCGCAACCGTTTGCGCCTGCGCGAGGGGCCCGGTGCAATTGATGCCGAACACATCGGCGGGTTGACCTCGGGGATTCATGAGACTATGCTGTCGAGTTCACCAGAGGAGGTTGACGGCGAGCCCGTGCTGCGGATCTTCAACGACTGGCCCAAGTCATGGGATGCGGCCTTCACCTTGCTGGCCCGCGGTGCATTTGTGGTCAGCTCTTCAATGGAAAAGGGGCATATCGAATTTGTTCAAATCCAGTCTCAGGTTGGCGGCGAGTGCCGCTTACGCAATCCCTGGCCGGGAAAGAGCGTTATGCTTCATCGCAACGGCAGGAAAGGCGAAAATCTTTCAGGTTCAGTACTGAAATTCCCGACTGCCCCTGGTGAGACCGTCACCGTAGTTCTCCAAGGAACCAAGCCGTTCCGAAGGAAGGTTTTGCGAGAACTGTGAATCGAAGAATCGTTGACGTGATGCCGTCTTTAGTAGGCCAAATAGAGGTGGAGTTAATAATCTATCAGGAGGCAATGAACCATGGTCAGAAAAATTGTACTTAGTGTGTTGTTGATTTGCGCTGCTGCGTTTGCAGCAGTCACACAAGGTGCGATACCGCCAAATTACGGCGCTTATACGCTCAATCCGGAGTACACCGGCGAGCCTTTAGTCTTGGGCTGGGCCGAGCAGCGCATTGAAGAGAAGCTCGGTCGCGGCATGGTGGCTGTGCCGAGCGGCCAGGGCAAGGTTTACTTGGGCTGGCGGCTGCTCAAGACCGACCCCGAAAGCATCGCCTTCAACGTTTACCGCTCCACCACCGGCGGCAAGGCGGTGAAGCTGAACGCCGAACCTCTCCGGAAGACCACGGACTTCGTGGATGCCAACCCACCCATAGACCGCGAGAACGCCTGGTGGGTGAGGCCTGTGCTGAATGGTAAGGAGCAGGAAGCTTCCGGCCGAGCAGTGCTTCCGGCGAACCCACCTGAGCGGCAATACAAGTCATTCAATGTGCAAGACGACATATCGACTCGATCGATTCACAAGATCGGAATCGGTGATCTGGACGGCGATGGGGAATATGATTTCGTCATCAAGCGCCCCGGGGGGGCTGTGGATCCGGGCAGGGTGCGCCGAAGTCCAGACACTTTCAAAGTGGAGGCTTACAAAAGCGACGGCACCTTCATGTGGCGCAAGGACCTGGGCTGGTCTATTGAGTTGGGCACCTGGTACTCGCCAATGGTGGTCTATGACTTCAATGGCGACGGCAAAGCCTGTGTGGCCCTGAAGACAGGCCAGGGCGATCCCCGCAACGAAAACGGCCAGGTCCTGACGGGACCGGAATACTGCTCAGTCTGGGACGGCGAGACCGGCGAGGAAATAGCCAGGGTGGATTGGATTCCACGAGGCAAACCCAGTGACTGGGGAGACAATGAAGGCAACCGCATGAACCGTAATATGATGGGCGTGGCCTATCTCGACGGCAAGACGCCCAGTCTGTTGGTGATTCGCGGCATTTACGGACTGATGAAGGTGGACGCCTGGTATTTGCGCAACAAGCAACTCCATAAGGCTTGGAGCTGGTCCAACCAGACGTCTGGTTGGAAATATCAGGGCCAAGGCCAGCATTCCATCCACGTAGCCGACATCGATGGCGACGGTTGTGACGAGATATTGAATGGCTCGATAGCGATAGACAACGACGGTCGGATTATGTGGAGTACCGGGCTGGGACATGGGGACCGATTCTACGTTACGGATGTGGATCCTGATCGCCCCGGCCTGGAGGTGTGGTATAGCTACGAGGACCCACATCCTCAAAACGGGGTCAGCCTGTGGGATGCTCGCACCGGAGATCTCATATTTGGCACCAGGGAGGAGACCCGCGATAACCAAATAAGACGAGTCCTTACCGCCGACATCGACCCGTCCAGCCCAGGCATGGAATGCTGGGGGGACAAGTTTTTCTTCTCGGCTAAGGGCAAAAGCCTGGGTAGTGACGTCCCGCCCCGGAACGGACTGGTCTGGTGGGATGCCGATCCACTGCGGGAGCTTGAGAACAGGGGGACCGTTTCCAAATGGCGAGGCCCCGTATTGACCAGGGGCATCCAAGGCAGCGTGATGGCTTGGGCGGATATCCTTGGCGACTGGCGCGAGGAGATCGTCACTTATGTCCGTGGCGAGTTGCGCATCTACACGACCGTCATCCCGGCAGTCGATCGCCGTGTTTGCCTGATGCAGGATCCCCTCTACCGGCTCGATGTGGCTTTCAAGGCGATGGGCTACGACCAGCCCCCCATGACCAGCTACTATCTCGGCGTCAGCGGCGCCGACTCGCCCAGGGCCACACCCATTATTCAGAAGACCGCCCAGCCGGCAAAGCCGAAGGCCACTATATCAACACCGTCCCCAACGACAGACCCCTCTTCGGCAGCATTGACGCCGAGGTCCTCGAAAACTAATTGAAAGATGCGGTTTTCAGAACATTGAGCAAAAGTGTGCCGGCTTCTTTGCGAAGTATACTATGGCACAAAAACCTCTCGCCAATTTCACGACAGACACGCGGCGGCAGACACGCCTGTCAGAAGCGTGCGTATCCGCATCCGCCTAAAGCACCAGAGTTGTTCTTGACCCGCTGGCTTATTTTGTATTTAATATAGTTGGTTGTGCAGGAAAAAATGTAAATTAAGAAGATGCAAAGACACGAAAGTTGGTGGTAGCTAAAATGAAAATCAGTAAGCGAGCCCAGGATGTGCCGGCCTCGGCGACAATAGCCGTTACCTCGCGGGCCCAGGAATTAAAGGCGCAGGGCGTGGACGTAATCGGCTTCGGTGCGGGAGCCCCGGATTTTGACACACCCGACTATATCAAAGATGCCGCTGTAGAGGCGCTGAAGGCAGGTAAAA
>JAUVYZ010000135.1 GCA_030602845.1 Phycisphaerae bacterium
GAGTTGCCGCTGAACGTGCAGTTCGTAACCGTCGGACTGCTCAAGGAGTTGTACATCCCGCCGCCGAAGGTCGCTGAGTTTCCGGTGAAAGTGCAGTTGGCCACCGTCGGACTGCCCTGCTCGTTGAACATCCCACCACCTGTATTGTATGGATAAGATCCGTTGGCATTGCCGGCGGTAATTGTGAAGCCATCCAGGATTGCCGTCGCATCCGTCCCGCTGCCCGTAACCACGTGGTAGCTGTTGTCTGTATTCACATCCGGCGTTCCGATGTCGCCGCTGAGAATGGTTTCGTAGGCGGTGATATCGCGGGCATTGGGGTCTGGCTCACCAAACCCGGCGTAGCCGCCTTTGATTGTAACACCGTTTTTCAACTGAAATGTCGCCGTCCGGTCGCCACTGCCGGGATTGGCAGTATTTGCATCGGGTTTGTATGTCCCCTCAGCCACCCGGATTTCGTCACCGTTTGAAGCCGAAGCCAGAGCGTCCTGTAGGCACAAATACGCATCGGCCCAGCTTAAGCCGTTGTTTGCGCCACTGGCATCGGCATCAACAAAGATAATGACAGGCTGGTATTCGTACGCGCCCATATCCACAATCGGTGCTGTGCCGTTGCCGGTATCGATCGTAGCCGGGTCATCGACAAAACGCGGATTGCCGTCAAGGTCTGTCGTAACGCCCCCCGGAACCGCCGTGTTGTCACCAGCGTCAATACACGGCGAACCGGGTTGCAAATGATAATCATCACTCCCTGCGTCCATAAAGAGCGGGTCAAGGTTTATATTCCCGTTTCCGGGCCAGATCGGACTGCTGTCAATGTCGCAGTAGGTAACAGTTGGCGAACTACCCATCTCGTTGTATATCTGTGGTCCACTTCTTGGGGCGGTATTGCCCCAGAGAATGCAGTTCGTAACCGTCGGGCTGCTCTCGTTGTTGTACATCCCGCCGCCGTAGTCTGCCGAGTTGCCGCTGAATGTGCAGTTGGTCAGCGTCGGGCTGCTGTTGTCCCAGTTTTTCATCCCGCCGCCCCGGAATGCCGAGTTGCCGCTGAAAATGCAGTTGGTTACCGTCGGGCTGCTCAAAATGTTGCTCATCCCGCCGCCGCTCAATTCTGCCGAGTTGCCGATGAACGTGCAGTTCGTAACCGTCGGGCTGCTCGAAATGTTGTGCATCCCGCCGCCGCTCTCGTAGAGTGCTGAATTCCCGCTGAACGTGCAGTTGGCAAGTTCCGGGTTGCTGCTGTTCCAGTTGAACATCCCGCCGCCAGAGTGGCTTGCCGAGTTTCCGCTGAACGTGCAGTTGGTCAGTGTCGGACTGCCGTCGTAGTTGTACATCCCGCCGCCATAGTAGTGTGGAGGGAGGCCGCTGTTGGCATTTCCTGCGGTGATGGTGAAGCCGTCCAGCACAGCCGTCGCATCCGTGCCACTTCCCGTAACGACGTGATAGCTGTTCTCGCCGTTATTGGCAAAATTCGGCCCATCGTCGCCATTCAGGTCACCGCTGAGAATGGTTACGTTGGAGAGAGAATCCCGCTGGTTCCGGCTGGTCTCGCCACCTGCAAAACCCCCGTAAATAGCCACGCCGTTGATGAGTTGAAACGTTGCTTCACGCTCTCCGCTGCTGCCGCCAAACATATTCGCACGCTGGATCTTGTCAGTGTCCTCATCCATCCAGTACATCTTGCCGGCGGCCACATCGAGGGCTATGCCATGGGGCCAATTTAAGCCAGCAGTAACAAGGTCTTCAACATTGCTGCCGTCCGACATATTCGCCCGCTGTATCTTGTCAGCGACATTATCCGTCCAGTACATCTTTCCTGCGGCAACATCGAGGGCTATACCACAGGGCTGACGTAAGCCAGTAACAAGGTCTTCGACGCCGGGCGCATCTGGCTTATACGTCCCCTCAGCCACCCAAATCTGGTCACCGCTTACCGGCGGCTTGTAGAGGGCATCCTGAAGATACTTGTACGCCGTCCCCCAGCTCTGGCCGTCACCGGCCGTCGAAGCATCCGCATCAACGTAGATGATTTCTGCCCCAGCCGTTGATACTATCGCCAGAAGAAATAATGACATTACGAGGGACGTTTTTAGATTTGTCTTTCCTCGCATCGTTTACCTCCTTAAAAAAAAGTTGTTATTCTCGCATTTTCCGCATTGTAAAACCTCGCGGTTCTTTAGCAATTCAGGGGGAAAGGTGCTAAAAGTGCCGCTTTTAGCTACCCTCCCCCGTATAGCCAAAAACATGTAATTTCCGATAATATAACATTTTTCCGCCATATTTCAAAGAAAAAAAGGATTTTTTTCAGGCCCCCTCACAGTGCACCCTCGGCCATTAAGGCCAAATACACCCTCGATACCAGCATCAAGTATCCAGAATCTCGTCGGTTAATACAAGATTTCACTTGACATCTAACTTTCTATGAAGTATAATGCATATCTAACAATTAAAAAGTGAATACAGTATCCTAAATTCGGAGGGTTCAACAATGGCCGCCCAATCACCAATCCACCAATTCTATAATCCACTCTGTCCTCTGTCCTCTGTCTTCTGTCCTCGGCCCTCTACAACTGTAGAGAGGCCTCTACAAATCAGCTCTTTTTTAACAAACAAAGCCAATTTCCGAAAAAGTCAAGTGAACGTAAAGGCTTTACATACAGTGGTTTATGAAAATAAATCCAATTGGACACTTGGTGAAAACAAACCCAATTCAAAGCCAATCAAACCCAATCAAAGCCAATTAAAGCCAATAAAATGCCAAAACAAACCCAATTCAAACCCAATCAAACCCAATCCCCCAGCGCAATACGCAATACGCAATACGAGATACGAGATACAAACCCAATCAAACCCAATCCCCCAGCGCGATACGCAATACGCAATACGAGATACGAGATACAAACCCAATCAAACCCAATTTCAAAAGCCCATAAGCGCACCAGAAGAATGGCAAGAAAATAAAGGTGTCATGGTCGCTCACCGCCGGCAGGAATATGATGGATCTGAACGCCTCAGGACTCGAAGCCTTGACAGCTATACCCGCTCTACGGCTACTTTTATTTCGCGCAGAGCCCGGGACCAGCTTTTTCCCTCCGTCCGGCCCCACGCTTTTGCCGTAGCAACTTTTATCGCAGTTTCCAGCGCAGAGCCCGCATCGGATTTGTCTTTAAGGCCCTTCAAGAAGCCGGCTAACAGGAAATCACCACAGCCGACCGTCGACAGAACCCTTCTGCCCCCCTTCTTGCTTTCGCAAGAAAGCGGGGGGGCACATCGGCCCTGCCAGGCGCCTTTCTTCGTAACGACCACCCCGCCCTTTCTACCGCGGCTTATAAGGACAACTTCAACTTTGTCTAACAGTTTACGTCCGGCCTTTATCAGGCCGGCAGGGCGGTCTTCTATCTGCTCACCTAACAGCTCGCGCAGTTCCTCGACATTTGGTTTTATCAGCCATATCCGGCACGACCCGGCAATTTGCCGGACCAGACCGGAATTAACTATCTCTCTCAGAGCGTCCCCTGAAGTATCCACCGCAATTTTTACTCCGCTCCGCCGGCAGCAACTGATAATCCGAACAACATCGCCCAAAAACTCTTTTTCCGGCATCGCACCGGCAAAAACACAAATACTGCCTTTGTGCACTATCGCTCTTAAATCAGTCTCCAATTTTCTCAGGGCTTTTTTCGAAGCCAGTCGGCTTATCGCCCGCAGGTGCATCTCCCTGTCATTGACCGTATCGACAACGGTTATATTCCGGCGCGTACTACCCTCAACCGCCGTCATTTTAACCTTAATCAACCCCCTCAATGGGCCTAAAGCTCTTAGCATCTGCTCACAATCCTCCCGGCCCCACAAACCTGCTGCGATGCTTTTTGTCCCCATCCACGCAAGTGCCCGTGAAATGTTTAACGCCTTACCAGCCGGCCGAGAGCACGCCGAGCTTATTACCTTATGCTGGCCCCAATCCACCCCATCAAGCTGGCAAATCGTGTCCCAGCAGGGACACAGACCGATAGTTACGATTTTGCCGCTGATTCTCATTTTATCGCCCTGCCGGGGCCATCCTCATCCACGACTTATAAGTGCCAGGGGCTGCGCATAGGGCGCCACAGCATCCGGTTGGCCTGCTCGTCGTTAATAAATCGTTCCTTCTCCGGGTCCCATTTCAGCCCGGCAGACGGATTGCCGGGCTTAAGCCGGTATGCTAAATTGCCTAAGTGACAAACTGTTACCGAACGACACCCTATCTCTTCATCGCAAATCGGTTTATTGCGGGTGCGGATACATCTCAGAAAGTTACCTTGATGGCTCTTGCTCTCATACAGATGTATCTCATCAGGCCCGAGCTTTTGCCTTACGAGGCTATCAGGCCAGGTACGCAAATAGCCGCGATTAACCTCAATCTTCCCTTCAGTGCCGGTAAACAAAACTCCATTGGCTTTATCACGGGTCATAATAACACCGTTGGCATATCTATATGTAAGGACCTTGTAGTCTTTGCCGTCGGGAGGTATGATTTCAACCGGCCCACTGCCGTCCATTCCCAGACCCCATTGCACGATATCGAAGTGGTGCGGCCCCCAGTTTGTCATTTCACCGCCGCCATAATCCCAATAGCCCATCCAGCCATGCTGCAGAAGTCCCGGATGGAATGGTCTCGCCGGTGCCGGACCAAGCCACATCTCCCAATCCAGATAATCCGGCACAGATTGGCCAGGCAGATTACATACCCCGGCCGGCCCGCCAACACCCACTGTTACCGACTTTACTTCACCGATGTAACCGTTGCGAACCAGCTCACAGGCAAAGCGAAAATTCCTGTCCGAGCGCTGCTGCGTACCCATCTGAAAGACTCGCCCATAATGCTTGACCGCATTAGCCATGGCCCTGGCCTCGGCGATGGTAAGCGACATTGGCTTCTCGCAATAAATATCCTTGCCCGCCTTCGCCGCCGCAATATCCACTATGGCGTTCCAGTGCGACGGCGTGGCAGTTACCACCGCATCAATATCTTCCCGCCCCAGAAGCTGGCGAAAATCACTGTAGGCAGCACAATCCTTGTTGCCATAGTATTTGTTGGCAATATCACGCGCCCGATTTCGCCACCTCGCATCGACATCGCAGACCGCCACCACCTGCACTTCGGAGCTGCCCATAAAACCGCCGGGTTCGACCCAGTTTAAATTCGGGACGTTGCCTCCACGCCAACCCATATGGGCGGTCCCCTGGTTACCCATCCCGATACAGCCCATCACAATCCGCTCGCTGGCGGCCACACGGCCGGCCTTGCCCAGTGCCGAGGCCGAAACAATGTATGGAAAACCTATAACACCCGCCGCTGCATAACTTGCTTCTTTCAAAAACCGCCGTCGATTAACCCAGCCCTTCCGAGGGGCAGGGTTAACTTTCTTACCTTTCATAATAAGGTCCTCCTGAAATCACCCCCTTTTCTCCCGAACAATAAAGTATAACTTTATTGTAACGCAAGTTAGTTCTGCTACAATTAAATTATTGGGACACGTATTTTTTTGGAGGGAACAAACTATGAATGGGATACTCAACAGAATAGCAAAAACTCCGGTCAGCAAGAACGTGCTGATCGCAACCTCGCTAATATTTTTCCTCATCGGAACCAATTTTCTCACTTATCGCTCTGCTGCATATACAGCATACTGCAGGTGTGCTGCCAGGTATGGGAAACTCGTTGAGAGCTTGGAAAACACTCCCGACTTCAAGGCATACCTCACAAATAATCTTGATATCTACAAGAGACTCAAAAGGTTCCGACCCAGTGGCTATATGTACCGGGGATACAACCGACTACTATCTTATTGGGCAGTTGGCGTGTGCTTTATTATCGCAGGGATCATAACACTTCTGGCAGCGTTCTCTGACAAAATCAAGCAAACCATAATACGGATGGTTATGAGGTTCCAACAGAAAAGGCCAACTTCTTAGTCCCCCTCCTCCACGGAGGCATAGCCGCGCTGTCCCTCCCTTACATAATCCGG
>JAUVYZ010000057.1 GCA_030602845.1 Phycisphaerae bacterium
CAGGGAGCCAAGTTCCTTCATTGTCTCGGCGCCCGCAAAATAAGCCATGTCCGCATCGCCCGTGCAGTCAACCACCGCCTTTGCCCGAATGGTAGCCAGTCCTTGTTTTGTGGCCACGACGACGCCGATAATGCGGTTACCTTCTACCACCGCGTCAACGGCCTGGGTGTGGACCAGGTACTTGCAACCAACTTCGTCCAAGGCGTCGAGCACCGCAACCTTCAGGTAATCAACATTGCACCACAACTGGTGTTTACCAATCCTTATGGCCTGTTTACCATAGGCCATCAGCTTTTCGATGACTAACTCATGTACCTTCGAGCGTGGTTTGCTGCCCGGACGCATCTGGTTGATTGGCATTCCCAGGCACCAGGCAGCCACCCCCCCGAAAAAGGCGTGGTGCTCAATCAACAATGTCTTGGCCTCATATCCGGCCGCACCCAAGGCTGCGCCTATACCGGCTGGGCCACCACCTACCACCAGTACATCCGGATTATACGGTATGCCGGCCTGTTTGCGGATTGTCAGGACACTTTGAGCAGAAGCTGAACGCATCAGGGTACCCACGGCACCTGCACCCACCACGGCTACACCGGCTGCCGTTAGAAATCTTCTGCGGTCAACTGTGTTTTCATTTGTCATCGTCTTTTTCTCCTTTTCTTTTATGGCAACTTTCCACCTCAGTTTATCTTCAATCGCACGGGCACGGCAGCGGCCTTGTCCAACTGAGTAAGACTTGCTTTGTGAGACCCGGCGGCGGATAGGCAGCCCTGCGCAGCTTACTACTCTGCGAAGTTGCTACGTAACACGAGTCCCGCCCTTCCGAAGGGCTGGACGAGTCGCAGAGCAGGGCACACTCATTATTCGACTACTTTGGCATCGCGAAGAATATCAGCGTCCGCGGTAATCCCAAGGCCGGGCCCGGTGGGGATGTTTATGGCGCCGTTTTTCAACCGCAGAGGCGGAGCGTACCAGGGGCCTGTCCGAGCTAAGCCGCCCTTATACTCGTGGAAATCCCCGATGTTCGGCGTGCACGAGGCGAAGTGGAGCACGTCAACATACCCAACGCCGCCTCCGGACATATGGGGTATGACGGACATACCTGCCTCGGCGGCCATGCGAGCTACGCGGATGGCACGAATGAATCCCCCGTTGTAGTGCAGGTCCGGCTGGACGACCTGCACCGCGTTGTTGCGGACCATCCAGCGAAAACGGCGAAGGCTGGTTTCCTGCTCTCCACCCGATATCGGAATCGACAGGGCGTCCGCCACGCACTTGGTCTGCTCCAAATGGTCAAACGGACAGGGCTCTTCGAACATATCGATGTTGTGATCCTGCATAAGCTTGCCTATCTCGGTGCCTTTGCGACAGTCGTAGGAACCGTTCGCATCGGCGTATATAGTAATCTTATCACCAAGGGCCTTGCGCACAATGCGAATCAGGCCCTCGCTGCGCCCGGGCATCGAGTCGGCATTGTTGCTCATTCGCCCGCCGACCTTAAACTTGATCGCCTTGGCCCCGTTTTGCTCAATGTGCTTTGCGAGGACATCGACCTCCTGCTGTGGCGTGGTGTGGCGATTGCCGCTGGCGACGTAGATGGGAATTTCGCGGTGAACGATGCCGCCGAGAAGCTCGCCAACGGGTTTACCTTCCATTTTTCCGAGAAGGTCCAGCAAGCTGAACTCCACCCATGCGACGCAGCACCACAGCGCCACGCCCGACAACTTGTAATTGCTGCGATATACGTACACACCATCGATAAGTGACTCGAGGTCGCGAGCATCCTTGCCAATAAAATAGGGGATAACCAACTGCTGCAGGATCGGATAGAGATAAGCGGCACGACCGTTGGTGACGGCGACGCCGACGGCGCCGTCGGCGGACCTTGTGCGGACGAAGTAGTTCCTCCTGCCGCGCAGCAACTCGATTGAGGCGATTTTCACCGGTGATTTGATGGATGAAATCTTAAGCACCGGCGCGGCAGCGGCCTCGTTCAATTGAGCAAGGCTTGTTTTGCGAGGCCCGGCGGTTAGGCAGCCCTGCGTTGCTGCCAATACCCCTGCGCCGAGACCTGACTTGATAAAAAGACGACGATTAAGCTTCATTATGAGCCTCCTATCTATTCAGTTAGCCTGGTTCATAGCATTTATTACTATGTCAGCGGTTCGGTTTAATCAAAGAATCCGGAGCCCTTGCCCAGGTGTTTGCGGCAGACTTCTTCATTCAGCTCGATACCCAGTCCGGGCTTGTTGGGGATTTCCAAGTATCCGTTTTTGTAGATTGGGCCATCTCGTTTTATGATGTCCTGCCAGTACGGTAACTCCACGCTGTCGGATTCGAGGGCCACAAACGAGCGGATGGACATACACGCATGTCCCGCAGCGATGGTGCCGACGGGCGAGCACATATTGTGACAGAGCATATTTATATAGTACATATCGGCCCAGTCGGCGATTCGTTTCATCTCAAGCAGCCCTCCGCACTTTTGTGTGTCCGGCTGAATAATGTCACACGCCTGCTTCTCGATGAACGGCCGGAAACTTTGCCGGGTGAACAGGTTCTCGCCCGTCGCAATGGGGACCTTGCTGACGGCGGTCAGCCGTGCAAAGGCGTCGGCATTTTCCGGCGGCATCGGGTCTTCCAAAAACCACAGATTCAGATGCTCGACCATCTGAACAAACCGCATCGCCTCCCGCGTGTTGAACGCCCAGTGGAAATCAACGCCCAGCGGAAAGTCCGGACCCAGCTCGGCACGAATCGCCTCCAATATCTTCACCCATGCCTTCATGTCCTGCGATGAAAGCGTGCGGTTCCATCGTTCGCCTCGGAACCGGTTCAAATCGAACTTCGTCGCTTTGAAGCCATACGCTTTTGACCGCTGCGCCTCTTGTACCCATGGCTTGGGGTCGACAGTATTTGGTGAACCCGTATCGTGATAAATCAACACTTTGTCGCGAAACTTGCCGCCGAGTAAGACATACACCGGAACGTTCAGTATTTTGCCGGCCAGGTCCCACAACGCCGTCTCAATCCCTGAGATTGCGCCGGTAAGTGAGCCGGACCGCGAGCCCTGTCCAACACCCGCATCCATCATCCTGTGCCACAGGTAATCCACCTGCAGCGGGTCCTGGTTGATGATTTGTCGCTTGATGCTGTGAATGTGATCGACAACTCCGGCGCGGTTGTAGGCTTCGCCCAGACCATAAAGGCCTGAGTCGGTGGTCACCTTTACAAGGTGCGCATCATATTTTATCCTCACCGAAGCGGTTTTAACGTCACGAATTTTTACCCTCCCTAATTCCGTAGCCGCCTTGGGAACCGCCTCTACAATGTGAGGTCTTTCCAGCAAAGTACTCGCCGCGATAACACCTCCTGCCACCGTAAAGAACTTTCTTCGATTTAGCATTGGTTTACCTCCTTATTCCGATTCTTAAGAAACGATAGATTATCTGCAAAAGATACCTTTGCATTTTCCGAGCCACCGACCTGCTCTTTTATCGCTGCAACTTGACTATGACATATGGTGCTTCTTTTTCTAAGTCCGGATAAATTTTTCCGTTGCCTTTGTTATCCATAACTTCAATCAGGTACATAAAGTCCCATTTCGCCACAATATCTTCACCCGGCACTACAGCCTTGTATTGTCCCTTCTTTTTAGTTTCAATCATATCCAGAGTCTTGTAGTCCTCGTACTGGCTCACGCTGCGGTATCGCAGACGAACCCACTTGACTCCGGAGGGGTCACTAACTTCTGCGGTGACTTTCAGAGGCCTGGCTACCGGCGCACTGGTTATAGGCGTGTGCTTCACAATCGGTGGTATGCGATCACATGTAACCGTCACTGATACCAACTCGGTTTTTGTTCGGTTACCATTTTTATCAACCGCCTCAATGAAATAGTCCAGTCCCTCCTTTATCTCGCTACCCCGAATCACCGTGCGATAGGTATAGGGCTTGATTTGTCTCATCTCAGCGTACTTGTATTTGCCTTGGCCATAACCGTAAGCTACTTTTACATTGGCTATTGGTTCCTTTGAGCTTACTGTCGCGCGAACGGCCAGACCGATGGTGGGTACTGTCTTGCGAATTGGTACATGAGAAATCAGTGGTTTGTCTCCGGTGACGGCCGGCTGGAAAGCCATCCTCTGCTCCTGAAGTTTTTGCAAGCCTTTTTTCAACGCTGCCAATTCATCTCTCCAGTGCCCGGACAAACCAGAACGTTCACGGCCCATCATGAGATTATCAGTATATACGTCTCCCGCCGCCTCCACCAATTTCTCCCACGCCTTAATCGCTGAACTTTCATGACCGATTGCATCGTCAAGGGCATTGAGGTCGTTGCTGTGTTTGAATAATCCATAACTGATACCCGCTTTAGCTCTGTGGCTGTGGTACAAACTTAGGTAGGCAAGTATTCTTAGATCCACCACCGTCGAATCGAATTCCTTGTTTCTGTGTCCGCCGATTCTTCGCTCGGCCTGCCCAACTAAATACAGAACATTCCTCGACGTCCTCTCAAACCACCGGCTGGACTGCTGGGGCGAAAACTTAGCTGAGTCTTTGCCTTCCAATTGAAACTTCGCCGCATCATCGATACTCAAGAACTGCTGGGTGTCACTGGGCAGCGCCTTAGCGTATTCGGGCAGATCCTTCATTCGCTGTTTCTCAACCCAACCCCTGGTTGTAGGAAACATATTGTATAGATACGTGTATGCCACGACACGCGGCAGAATTTTACTGGCGCGATGGAGGGCCTGCTCTACAAAAGGCGCCGCTTCCTGGCCGAAGCGCTTCTGGAATTGCCTTTGCCAAACCTCCGACGGCGTGTCCGGATTGTAACCCAGCCTTCCAAAAACCTGGAAGAAATGCCAGTATCGCTCAAACTCCCAGTCATAATACTGGTACTGCGGCTTGAGCAGCTCAAATGGCTTCATATCATGAGGATGGTCCTGCATTTTCGTTGCCAGTGGTTCAACCACCTCGAAGCCTTCACCATCATAGAGGTGCGTGCTCTTTGCGAAACGCCGGACATAATCAGGGTCACCCCAAAGCAATATCCGTGTGGTTCCACCGTTCCAAAGCCGCCAGTGCATTTTGTACCGCTGAGGATAACGCAGCAGGTCGGCGTAGCCGTGCCGCCGGTCGTGCTGATTGCCTGGGTGAATGTGTGTCGGATGAAATGGAAGACCCATCTGTTCCATCCAGTACTTGGTGCATATCCTTATATTGACGCCCATCTCAAGGGCCTCGTTGATAAGCGAATCGGGGAAGTTCTTCGCCCTCGCATCGAAGCGAATAGCCGGCCCTGATTCGAGCATCACCTCGTAGATATTCTCCCAGAACTTGTGCATTTCGCCTCTTTTCAGACCCGATTCGCCGTGCATCCGAAATTGAATGGCATCAATATCAGGAACCAATTTAAGAAACTTCGTCAACGCAACCTTTGTATAGGGAATCAGATTTTCTGCCGTCAGCCCCCAAACTATTCCCTCAGTGGGTTTGCCCGCACGGTCCCTAGGCCCCTGGACACCGCCGCGATAAATGTGGTCCCAGATACCCAAGGTGAAATTCATACCCCGCTCGTGGGTCATCCTGATTATTCTGTTCAGCGCCTTGAGATTGCGCCGCTGCTTTTCTTTGGTGATTCCCACTACTTTGACATCGGGAAATTCTTCAACATCAAAGAAGTACGGATAGGGAGGCGAAACATATCCCCAATTCTCATAGCCGAAAAGCAGTGCGAACGTATTGAAGCGGTTCTTCGCCAGCATATCGAGGTACCTGGCCCAGTATTCTTCATCAAAGAAGTAACTCTCGAAGTTCCCTTTGTGAAACGTGTATATTGAAAGGGCACGCTCAGCGACCGCCGGCCTTTCCTCGATATCTCGAACCTCACTCAAAGGTTCCATCGCGTCACTCGCCCAGCCGATACGGTCCGCCACGTCCAGAAGCGCATACATCAACCCCCGGTCATCTGCACCGCTGATGAGCAGCACTTTCTTACCAGCCCAGTTTGTATGCCGGATTAGCAAGGATTCTCTTTCTATCGGTTTGGGAATATCGAGGCGCTTGTGCAACTTATCGGCGGGTCCCCCCGCCCCGGAAAGACCAACAACAATTAGGTGATTGCCCTGTGCTGATTCGAGAGATGTGGTCTGTTCGGCTTGTATACCTTTTTCCTGCAGGGCCAATCGTACTTTGTTTGCTCCATGCCGGGAGGCAAGGCCCATCCGGTCGTCCGTCACCAGGGAAATTGTTGATTTTTGTGCGCCGGGCAAATCAGAAGGGGCAAGAAAAATCAGGTTAGCCGTCAAAACAAGGCAGACGGCAGGAAAGAATCCGGACGTTTGCTTATGTATCATCTTCCACCTCCAAATTTGAGTACTTCAAAAATCTGCAAATCGGGACTTGAAGGAACCGAATACGTCTCAATTGGTATTGTTAGCTGTTGATATATACCAAACTTCGCTAAGAATAGCAAGCTCGAATTTCCGGGTCTTGCGTATGTGTCTGTTAAGTGCCTGCGAAACCACAGGTACAGACAGCTGACACCTACAGCCCTATCCCACTCTTGCGCGCGATCTCCACATCTTTCCTGACATCGTCCAGAATCTTCATCCAATCGAGTACACGCGTCCGTGCGAGAAGCTGGGGCCGATAGTGTTTGCCTGCAACCGAGGCGTAGTTTTCCCAATGCTTTTGTGCTTCGAGAAGATGTCGAATTGCCAGCGTCTTATTCTCTTGATTCCTTGACTTTTCGAACAAATGAAGCTGTACCGCACCGAGGATTTTCGAGGCATAATAGCTGCCCAGATGAGACATCGCCTCAATATCGTTCAGCGTCAGCAGAAGCTCACGGCTTTTGGCGGCCTTGCTCCGAATCAACCCAACCTGTTTGAGCGACTCGTCCGCATAATTCCGCAATTCTTCAGCTACCTGGATTGGTGTCTTGTCCGTCATCTGTTCACCCCGCCCATCCGAGGGGCTGGGTTCATCAGCGAGATGCTTGTCCACGTATTCAGGAATTGACATCAGGCCGCTGTCCTGCATCGGCTGCGTCTTGATAAAGTCACGCACCGTATGAAAGCCCTTTCGCTGGTCAAAACATCCTTCCACCGCCCACATAAAATCCCAGTTACACCAATGGAACCGATTTACGAGCGGAACAATTTTCGACGCCATCGCCCAGGTGTCATAGAGAGCCAAACCTTTTGTTTTGGGAAATCGCCAGAGCAGAGTCTTCTCAAAGAATTCTCGCTTCAGATCAAGGTCGTATCCCAACCGTCCCCAAAGCATAAACTTGTACCAGTGTTTCTTAATCTCCAGCGCACGCGGCCTCTCCGGCTCAAGGCTTGTAAATTCCCTGGCCCACACGTATCCGTCCGAACCCATATGATAACCTGCGGTTTGTTCTTTTGGCGGCAGATTCGACAGAAACGCACGCACGTACTCAGGGTCACCCCAGCGGAAATTGAAAATGTCATCGTTGCGCAAATTCCACCAGCACTTCACCTGGTACTTTTCCATTTCCTTCAGCAGCGGCTTGCAAAAAGGCGGTTTTGTTGAAGAGTACATATGAGCACGTGCGTACTTAAATGATAGCTCGAAAGGGTCGGGATATTTGGACCCAAACTCTTCTATAATCTCACCCAGGCCGGTCTGCCACACACGGTGAATGAAGCGGACGGTTCGGTTCGGCTGCTGCTTCTTGGCATCCAGAATCCCCATCCCATAAGTCTTCCAAAGCCACTTTTCCTTGGCAAACTCGTCGTTGCGGTTTCTCATATTCTCCCCGGCAGTAACGCCGATGCCGGCCAGCAGAGGATAAGTCAGCACGGTTTCGCGAACACATTGGCGCAGATAGGCAATCGTCTTAGGATTGTCCTGTGCGTTGGTAATGCCGTATTTGCCTTCCACGCTATTCATAAGGATATTCCAGGTTATAAAATAGATATCAATCCCACGATTCTTCGCATACTCCATCACCCGCCGCCAGAATTTGATTTTCTCGTCAATCGTCATTTTCTTGACAACTTTGAGGTTCTTTAGAACCTCATGTGACACAAATTGGGGGTCCCTCCATACACCGTGTTTGTAAGTCGGCTTCAACGTGGTCACGCAAACATCCTCCAGAGCTGCATCAGGGTAGTTAGGCAATTTAACAATCGACGGAAATGGATGAGGGTTCCAAAGGGTCAAGGTGTTATAACGATAGCGAGCCATATCATCTAAAAACTCTTTCCAAAAGGCAAAATTCCACATCTCGGCATAGTTGTTTTGTGCCGCGTCCCCCGTGTCGTCGTAGCTTGGCGTCCGGGCATCCAGAGGTATATTGAATTTGATTCCACGCCGGGCAATAGAAGGTTTGTGAACCTTGTCGCTGACCTTATCGAGACTTCCTTCGATACGAACAATCTCCGCTATATCCAGCCCCCCATACATTGTGCCCGCTTCATCAGCACCGACAATCCAGTACGTGGTTTTCCCTGCCAAACGGATGGCATATCCCTGTGACTCAAGCTCAGAGACAGGCTTTCCACCTCTGTCAAGTAACCTTTTCTCCACGCTCTGCCTGCCTTTCACGGTAAGAATAATACGAACCGACTTGTCCTTATCCGATAGCTGCTCGTTAGCCTTTACGGTAACGCTGAAGCCGTTTTCCTCCAGTGCTTCACGGATTTCTCCTGCGGCAAAGGCAATCGGCGCCACAGCGGAATCACAATAAATGACAGCATTTGTTGAATCTGTCTCCATTTGACAGGAGGACATACCCATTGCCAAAAACATCACGCAGTAAATAAAGTTCCTAATATACGTTCTGCCGTTTATCCGCCAATCGCTCATTTTCTTACCTTCCCCGCCAGTTTTTCCGGCTGGCGCCACTTTAATTTCTAAATCATTTTGGTAACGGGACAGTAGTTAACGTGAATAGAGAATTTTTCATTTTTGACCCCTTATACTAAGACTTTTTTCCCTACGTTCAGCTAATCGTTCTTCTCTGGCGCGCTTTCTTTCTTCCTCTGCTTCTTTCCACAATAAATCATTTTCATTACGTGTCGCACTGTCGATCCATCCCATATGTTTACTATGTGATTCACCATCTTTCCATGGATATAGTCTTACGATATTATCTTTCTTGCGGTATTTCTGGTCTTTATGATAGCACCCAAATGACCTGCCTAACCGTGGTCCACCGTATCCCCCAAGAACTTTATAAATAGCGTAGTTATTCTTATAAATAGCAACAGCTTCCGACTTCAGTGGTCCGACTAAAAAATTTCTTTTGAAGCGTTGGCTGGGTATAAAATATTTACCGTCCTTATCGGTGACCGTCTCATAAGAACCCGCAACGGGCTCAACAAGATATCCCATAAACCTCCAGACATAGTTAACTACAGCTCCCTGTATTGGCTGTCCGGTAACAGCGTGGATTACCTGGCCGCTGCGAGAACCTGTGCAGGGGAAACGGAGACGGTAAACTATGTAACCACAACCAATAGTAACAGCCGCAATAATGATAAGAG
>JAUVYZ010000108.1 GCA_030602845.1 Phycisphaerae bacterium
ATTTTTATCAGTGCCGCCGAGCCAAGCGCCGACGCCCACTGTGCCGGCTTGATAACTGCTTTACAGAAAAGCAGTTACAATATCGAATTTGTCGGCGTCGGCGGCCCAAAAATGGCCGAAGCCGGCTGCAAATTGCTCGAAGCCACCGTCGGAAAAGCCGCAATGATATACAAAGCATTCAGCCGTGTCCCTCACTTTTACATACTGATAAAACGCATAACTCGTTATCTAAAAAGCAATAAGGCCGACCTGGTTATCGTCTGCGATTCCCCCGCCTTCAACTTCCACATCGCAAAAGCCGCCAAAAAAGCCGGCTCAAAGACCCTTTTCTACGTCGCTCCGCAGCTCTGGGCCTGGGCCGGCCGACGAATTGGCAAACTCCGAAAATGCTGCGATAAACTCTGCTGTATACTGCCTTTCGAGCAGGATTGGTTCAACCAGAGGGGCATCGATGTGGTTTTTGTGGGCAATCCGCTCCTCGATGGATTGGACATTGATTTGGCCCGTTACAGAAGAAAATATGCGGATTTTGAGCCAAAAAACGCCAGATTTGCCCTTATGCCCGGCTCGCGAGCCGCTGAGATTAACTCGCTCTGGCGACCGATGCAGCAGATAGCGACCCGCTTAAAGCAGAAATATCCCGCAGCGACATTTGTAACTGTGGCTGTGGATGCCGAGAGAAAAGAAATCCTTAAAGCAGCACAAATTGCCGGCTTTGAGTGTCAATATACTGTCGGCTTGGTTAGTAACACTGCTGACGCTGCTGATTTTGCGATTGTGGCGAGCGGCAGTGCCACTTTGGAGGTGGCGGCAGTGGGCTGTCCAATGGTGATAATGTATCAATCCAGCAGAATCTTGTGGTATTTGATAGGGTGGTGGCTGATAAAAACAAAATACTTGTCTCTGGTCAATATTTTGGCAGGTAGAGAATTAGTGCCGGAATTTATGCCGTATTTTGGCTCGATTGAACCGATTGTGGGAAGTATTGAGCAACTTTTGGAAGACAGGGACAAGTTAGCCCGAATCAGCGATGAACTGATTGAGCTGGCTGAGCCGTTAGCTGAGAAAAAAGCGTGCGAGCAGGTCGCAGAGATAGTTGTTGAAATGCTGCGTTAGGCATCTACAGAAGCTTCGTCCTCATCCTTTGGGTCATTCGTCAATGCCCCATTTATGAAGCCGGCTAAAAAGGGTTAGATGGTGAGACGGGGAGTGGGTAAAATGAATTGGAGAATATTGAATGCGGTTCGTCTAAAAACGGAACTGCACCGGAGCTTCGATTTTGGTTATTACGTAGTTTGGAAGTGGGATGGCGATGAGCGAGGCTGAAGAAAAAAACGATAAGCGGCGGCATGAGGCCCCCCGCTTTCTTGCGAAAGCAAGAGGGGGGCCGACTGCGAGCTTTGACGATTCGGTGGTCCAGCCGGGCAGGCAGATTGGTCAGTTCCGGATAGAGCAGGAGCTTGGCCGCGGAGGCGCGGGAGTTGTCTACTTAGCCCACGATACCAAGCTCGACCGCTCCGTTGCTATCAAGAGCCTGCCGGCCGAGCTGATGGACAACCCGAAGGCGCGGTCGCGCTTCGCTCGCGAGGCGCGGGTTCGGTACGCTGGATTGAGTTGTCAGCCAGTTAATCCTTAGAATTTTCATATTAATTTTTAAAACCAGTTACTATATATGAATCCTTATTCTTTATTAAGCTCTTCCACTGTCTCTGCAACTATTTCGTCTATCAATTCTTTTACAGACACAATTTTTGTCACTCTCGAAACGTTAGTCCCTGCAAGCACGACTGCATTATCAATGTCCCCTTCTACGGCGTCAATCAAGGCTTTGGCAATACAAAATTGAACGGTAGCAGGTTCGCAGGTCCTGAGGCATTTATAATTACATGTAAACTTTTTTCTTTCGCCACGCAGTATTTCATCAAGAAATTTTGTCCTTATTGCTTTTGCCGGCATACCCACCGGGCTTTGTATAAAAACAATATCATCTTCTCCTGCTTTAATATAAAGCTGTTTAAATTCATCAGCTGCTGAACATTCAAAAGTAGCTACAAACCTGGTCCCAATTTGCACACCCTTTGCTCCCAATCTTAAGAACTTAGCCACATCTTTCCCGTCAAATATACCACCTGCCGCTATAACAGGGATACTTGCTCTATACTCTTTCTCGTATTGCCCGACCAGATGCAAAACATCTTTTAGCGCATTCTCAAGCAGCGGCTCATTTCGCATTGTCCCTTTAAGGGATTCCAATTCTTCTAAACGGTAACCCGCTATATGTCCCCCTGATAACGGACCTTCAACAACGAAAGCATCGGGTAGGCGATTATAGCGTCTTTTCCACGTTTTCAGCAGGATTTTAGCTCCTCTTGCTGAAGCAATCAGTGGAATCAACTTTATGGATGACCCTTCTGCGAATTCCGGCAGGCTTATAGGCAGTCCCGCACCTGAAATAATATAATCGGCTTTTTCTTTTGCGGTAGTCCTCACTATGTCCTCATAGTTACTTAGCGCTACCATTATGTTTACACCGATAACTCCATCGGATAATTCCCTTGCTCGTCTTATTTCCTTTTGAAGATGTTCTCTTGAAGATTTAGGCACATCGGCCCTGTTTTCTTCTGTATCAGGAGGAAGCCCCACACTGGCTATGGTTCCTCCAGCGCCACAATTCGCTACGGCTGCTGCTAAAGATGCCACAGATACTCTGACCCCCATTCCCCCTTGAATGATAGGGATTTTAATCTCCAGGTCGCCGATTACAAGCGGCTTTAATTTATCAAACATAACATTTTCATCTCATGCAAGCCCATCTATGGGGCTGTGTATACCTTGGCCACAAAAAGCATCTCAATTACTAAAACTGGCTCCTATATTACAGCATTGGCTGGTACTTTCAACAGAAATTCCCCAAATAACTCGCTTAGTAACATTCCCTAACCTTCCGACACACCATATTATCAAATTCCGCCCAAAACTTGTCCCCGAACGCCTTAGTCGGGCTTCCCCCCATTTTTTGCAAAAAAACCTTGATTCGTCAGAAATGGATGGGTATACTCGATGGGCGAACCGAAAACGTGGCAGGTCGGGGCGGTCCTTGTCCTCCTCGGTTCTGCAGGTTGTTTCTCGGTCAAGAACACCGAAGGAATAAGGGAATACTATGCTAAAGACAAAGGAATTTACGATTGAGTTGGAAGAAATAGACGCGGGCGAAAACCCGCTTCGCTTGGAAGGTGAGAATAAAGGTATTGCCGAATTATCTGAATCGATAAGGAGGATTGGCCTTATTAACCCTCTTGTTGTGGCTCCCGGCTATGATGGGGCCCGTTACCGTCTTATCGCCGGACATCGCAGATTTGCTGCATGTAGAAGAGCCGGCCTTAAAGAAGTACAGGTTCGCATAATTGAAGGTGAGCAACGAGAAATTTGCGAGATTGCACTTGCCGAGAACCTGTTTCGAAAGGACCTTAGCCCTGTGGAAATGGCAGTGGCCGTGGTCGCTCTGATGAAGGAGGGTGGTATGGCTCGTGAGGAGGTGGCGAGTATTTGTCATCGGCCGAGTGCCTGGGTAAGAAAGCAAGAGGAAATCGTGAGCTGGCCGGCAGATGTGCATAACGCCGTTCACAATGGCTGGTTGTCGGTTTCTGCTGCATCGAATCTTGCCCTGGTTTATGACGATGCTCATAGGAGGCTTCTGTTAAATCAAGCGAAACAAAATGGCGCTACTGCTCGCGCTACTGCTGCGTGGCTTCAGGAATGGCTTTCATCAGTTCCACCGCAACCAAGCGGGGATCTCCGCAAGATTGGTGCTGAAACAGGTTAAAAATATTTTTGAAAAATCGCCAATGACTTCTTGCAAAGCGTACTGTTCGGGCGATAATTACAAGATTGATATAGCTCAAGATACATTGAAAAACAAGGCCTACGGATATGGGAGCGCCTGCATCAAGGCACTCTTTGGCGAGTCATAGTTGCAAGCCGACATCGCTGCTAACAGCACGTGTCATTGCGCCTACGATGTCAACAAACGGAGTTGCGGTAGGCAAACTCGGATAAAGAACTGATCACGAACCCGGCAGGAGTAAACCGCCGGCATGGACATCTCGGTTAAAGAAATCTCACGGAAAGGAACCACAAGACCCATGAACAGGACGATCCTCCGAAAGACAGTCTTAAGAAACGCATCTTTCGCACTCGGGACGGTTGCCCTGCTCCTGGCGTGCGTCTGCTCCCCTCTCTCAGCAAGGGACTCGGCCGCCGAACCGCGGAAGGGCGGGGACCCGGTGCCCGAGATTCTGAGCCGCATCGTCCCTCCCACTTTCCCGAAACGGGCCACAGACGCAGCCGGTTTTGCCCCCATCTTTGATGGCGAAACCCTTTCGGGCTGGCGAGCCGTTCCGAGGGAGAGTGCGTCCGACTGGTCGGTACGCAACGGAGTGATCGTCGGCCTCGGGAGTACGAACCGGCTATCCTACCTCGTTTGGCGGGACAACAACCTCACCGACTTTGAACTTAAACTAAGCTACCGTCTGCGCGCCGACGGCAACAGCGGCGTCGAAATTCGCAGTCGGGTCGACGTTACGGGCAAGCGTCCATTCGAAGGTTATCACGCCGACCTCGGCCACGTGGGCATAGGCCCGCAGATACTCGGCGCGTGGGACTTTCATTTTGCAAAACGCAAGGAATACCCTTGCGATCGCGGAACGAGGCTTGTTATCGACGCAGACGGAAAGCCACATCACAGCAGAATCTCCGGAGCTTTGACGGCGGCAGATGTCAGGAAAGGTCAGTGGAACGAAATCCATATCATCGCCCGTGACCGCCAATGCCAATTCCTCATTAATGGCAAAATCGCATCTGAGTTCATCGACAACGTCGAGGAAGAACGCTTGAAACGGGGGGCCATCGGATTGCAGATCCACGACAAAGGGACGAAGGTTGAGTTCAAGGACATCCGGCTGAAGAGAACGGAAGAGTTCAGGCTGGAGGTAGAACAAATCACCCATGGCCCCCGACATCATTTCTTCGGTTACATCGGGCAGAGTCTGACGATACCCTGGAACCAAAGTGGGCGGTATATCCTTTCGCTTAGAACTGATTTTCATGACCATATGCCGCAGCCCCATGAGGCAGCCGACATTGTTCTGATCGATACAAAGGACAAGTACCGTGTCATTGCAATCGAAAAAACTCTTGCCTGGAACTTTCAGCAGGGCACCATGTTCTACTGGAATCCGGCGCGCGCCGAGTCACAGTTCTTCTTTAACGATAGAGACCCAAAAACGCAGCAAGTCTTCACGGTGCTTTATGACATTGAGCGACGTCGTCGAATCCGGGAATACCGTTTCGATAATGTGCCCGTGGCGAATGGAGGAGTTTCCCCAACCGGTGACTTTTTCCTGGCAATCAATTATGGCCGCATGGCTCGCTTGCGCCCCGTGACCGGCTATCCCGGTGTTACCGACCCGACTGCCCAAGCTGCTGCTCCCAAGAACGATGGGATATTTCGGGTGGAGGTAGCCACGGGCCAGCGGAAACTATTGGTTTCGTTTCGGCAACTCCGAGATCTATTGCGGAATAAACATGAGAGGATCAACGAAGCCGGCTTTTATATCAATCACTCGTTGTGCAATCGTAGTGGCGACCTGGTGTACTTCTTCGCTCGTGCCAGATTTGGTGGCAATTCAATGGCTGTGAACGCACCGTGCTCCATACGAACAGATGGAACGGGCTTGATGACGCACGAGTACATTGGCGGGCATCCCGAATGGGATGAAGGTTCGGTCGTCATCGGGGCGAAAGGCCAACGACAAGTCCGATATGACGTCGAGAAACAGTCCATCGTCGGGCAGATTGGAACCGACGACGATTTTGCATCTCCTGGCGGGGATATTTCGTTGTCGCCCAACGCAAAGTGGTTTGCCAACGGCTTCTCCACGAACAACCGCAAACAAAACGAGTTCGTTCTGTTACGACGATCTGACGGAGCTTCGGTTCGATCGAGGGCGTTTTCACGAGGGCCTTACCAGCGCGGCGAACTTCGCATCGATCCGGCTCCACGCTGGAACCGGCGGGGAAACGCGATCTTAGTTCCGGGAATCACGGCGGATGGCACACGCCAACTCCATTTAGTGCGAGTCGTTGAGAAGTAATGAACACCAACCGTCTCATAGAGTCCCGGCGGTTGCTGATCGGCGTATTGCTGCAACCGAGCGTCGTCGAGTCGGCGGATGACTGGACAAAGAAGGCAGCTAAGAAAAAGCCCGCAAAGAAGAAGAAAAAATAACAACTCGACGGTTGTAAATTACTCTGGAGCCATCATTGCTTACGCATTGATGGCTTCATTATTTGGCTTTCTATGACAATTGCAGTATCGCAACATTGGGGCTCGAAAGAGCGCAAAAGTGGATAGGCAACGGCTCAGGACTGGTTGGTGAGTAGGTCTAAAGCCGGTTCTGCTCCAAAGCTTGGATTTTCAGGTTTTCTTTATCGGATTTAGTGGGTAAAATGAAGTGGGAGATTCGACCGGGCTTTTTGGTTCCGCCACAGACGGATATTCGATATTGTATAGTTTGTATAGTTTGAAAGTGGGATGGCGATGAGCGAGGCTGAGGGAAAAAACGATAAGGAGCAGCTAATGGCAAGCAATAAGAACTATTTGAATCGACGCGATGTTCTCAAAGGAATTGGCATAGGGGCGATGGGGCTTGCGTTCGGGAGAAAAACCCTCTGCCTGGCCGGCAGCAATGCTGCCAGCGGTGAACAGCGGGCCAGAGATAACCGACGACATCAGGGAGGCGGAAAAAGGCAGCTATATAAGAAGGTAATCGAGCCGGCGCGGGTGGGTCTGGTCAAGGGCAATGACCGGCGAGAGATTGTATATCAGTCGCTGAAAAAAATCG
Source organism: Phycisphaerae bacterium (assembly GCA_030602845.1). Classification (GTDB taxonomy): domain Bacteria; phylum Planctomycetota; class Phycisphaerae; order Sedimentisphaerales; family Anaerobacaceae; genus JAUVYQ01. The sequence goes on from JAUVYZ010000108.1 coordinate 6,903, forward strand.
AGGACGAGGTTCTGACTTCCATCGGCGATAAAAAGATTTTGATTAAGCCAAATATGGTGGCGGTCAA
>JAUVYZ010000167.1 GCA_030602845.1 Phycisphaerae bacterium
CTCTTACGCACTTACGTTCTTACGCACTTACGCTCTTACGCACTTACGCTCTTACGCACTTACGCTCTTACGCACTTACGCACTTACGCTCTTACGCTCTTACGCTCTTACGCTCTTACGCACTTACGCTCTTACGCACTTACGCTCTTACGCTCTTACGCACTTACGCTCTTATTCTCATCAAATCAGACTTTTAATCGGCCAAAACGTACTGTAAATTGCCTTGAAAATCACTCCAAACGCAAAATTCAGTGCCAATATGCAAATAAAACTCGCCACAAACGCCTCCGTGCAGGCCTGCCCCACACCGTGCGCACCTTGCTTGCACGTAAAGCCCTTATAACAGCTAATAGCCGCTATAGCTCCTCCGAAGAAGAAACCCTTGATGACCCCGATAGACACGTCCCATAGTTCCACACCGGATGCACTAAAGTTCCAGTACGCCCGACTGTTAATCCCCAATTGAACAACGCTCACGAAAGCACCACCTAAAACGCCCATCAAATCAGCAAAGACAATCAAAGCCGGCGTAAGCAGCAGGCACGCCACCACCCGCGGGGCAACCAGATACCGTATCGGGTTCGTACCCATACTCCTCACAGCGTCAATTTGCTCGGTAATATTCATTGTGCCCAATTCAGCCGTCAAAGCCCCCCCAATACGCCCCGCTAACATCACCGCCGCAAGCACAGGCCCTAATTCCTTCACGACCGAAATATTAATCAAAACACCCAGGTGCTCTTCCATACCCATACCCGCAAGCTGGTCGTACGCCTGAATCGCCAGGGTCATTCCCACGAACGCCCCCGTTATCATTATAACCGGAACACTCCGAACACCGATAAGATGCATTTGTGCCCATATCAGCGGATACGTCTTCGACCTGGTACAGCTACGCGCACACGCAATCATTGACTGCCACACAAACCTTGCAAATAGCCCTACATTACCTACGTCCCCTATAGCTTTGGCTCCAAACACTCCAATCATAACATTTCTCTCCAAATTTTCTTGTCCACGAGAACCTTATACCTGAACACCCAACAGGCGACCCATAATCTATCCCCTGCACCCTACCCCATAAATACTAAATAGTCAATTGTAAATCGTCAATCGGAATTCGTCAATCGTAAATCGTCAATCGGAATTCGTCAATCGAAAATCGTAATCCCCCCAACTCAACACTAAAAACTACTTAAGGTCATCTGCCGAGCTCTCGGACAGGGAAACGGAGCGGCAAAGAGCATAAGCCTAAAAGAAAGGGCTGTAAGTTTTATTCTTACAGCCCAATCAACACATCCGTTTTTATTTAAATCAGCCTCTGATATTTCAGTTATTCAGCACCTTGCAGCCACTGACCGGCCATTATGGCAAAGTCTTCAAAATTAACAAGGCAATCGCCTGTCCCATCCATCGAAGGACATAAACGCTTACCAAACAGATACGCCGAGCCGGAATCGTTTCCGTTGTCGTCATCGCCATAAGCCCCGACAATGGCGTAATCACCGCTGACTGAAACCGAACGGCCAAACCAGTCGCCGGCAGCACCATCGGCGGCTAACAATTTGACCTGCGGGCTCCAATTAGTACCATCTCGCTTGAATATATACGCCGAGCCGGAATCGTTTCCGTTGTCGTCATCGTAAGTAGCCCCGACGACGGCGTAATCACCGCTGATGGAAACCGAATAACCAAAGTAATCGTAGGCAGCACCATCGGAGGCGGTCAGCTTGGCCTGCTCGCTCCAACTCGTACCGTAACGCCTGAATATGTAAGCCGAGCCAGTACGGCTGTCATCGCCATCAGCCCCGATGATGGCATAATCGCCGCTGATAGAAACCGAAATGCCAAACAGGTCGTCGGCAGCACCATCGGCAGCGGTCAATTTGGCCTGCTCGCTCCAGCTTAAACCGTTAAAACGAAAGATATACGCCGAGCCGGAGTTGCTTCCGTTGTCGTCATCGCCATAAGCTCCGACGATGGCATAATCGCCGCTCAAAGAAACCGAAACGCCAAACCAGTCGCCGGCAGCATCATCCGAAGCGGTGAGTTTGACCTGCTGATACCAGTTGGGATCGCCCGGTGTGTCGCTTTTTTTGAATATGTACGCCGAGCCGGAAGCGCTTCCGTTGTCGTCATCGCCATAAGCCCCGACGATGGCGTAATCGCCGCTTATAGACACCGAACGGCCAAACCAGTCGCCGGCAGCAGCATCGGCGGCTAACAATTTGGCCTGCTGGCTCCAATTAGTACCGTCATAGTAAAATATGTACGCCGAGCCGGAAGCATCTCCGCTGTCGTCATCGCCATAAGCCCCGACGATGGCGTAAGCGCCGCTGACAGAAACCGAATACCCAAACCGGTCATAGGCAGTACCGTCGGCGGCGGTCAGCTTGGCGGCTTCGTCCCACTTGCCGCAGTTTACGTCGTTAGCCGTAAATATATACGCCGAGCCGGTATAGCTGTCATCGCCACGAGCCCCGACAATGGCGTAATCGCCGCTGATAGAAACCGAATAGCCAAAGTAGTCGTCGCCAGCACCATCGGCGGCTAACAATTTGTCCTGCTGGTCTTGTTGCCACACAGATGGGTGGATTTCGGTGGGCCGGGCATTGCCGAAGTTATAGCCGGCTGCAATTTCGCCCTCTTCAAGGGTAACACTGTAAGTCTCGTCGCCGCCGGGATACGTTTGCTCCCAGCAGGGTCTGGCCTCCTCGGCCACCAGGTACGTCCCGACATCAACCTCCAGAACATACTTTCCATTAACATCAGTGAGGTCGTTTGGTTCGCCTGCGTCGAATTGCCCGTTTTCATTTACATCTATGTAAATCCTCCAGCCTTCGATTGGCTGCTCATCAGTATCTTCGACAAAATGACCATCTCCATCTGTGTCGTGCCACTTGGTGCCGCGAATATCGGCATAATCTATGTATAAGTATGCCGAGCCGGAACTGCTTCCATTGTCGTCATCCCAATAAGCTCCGACGATGGCATAACCGCCGCTGATAGAAACCGACACGCCAAAGCAATCGTTGGCAGCAGCATCGGCGGCAGTCAATTTGGCCTGCTGACTCCAGTTTGTATCATCATAGTAAAATATGTACGCCGAGCCGGAATAGTCTCCGTTGTCGTCATCGTAAGAAGCCCCGACGACGGCGTAATCGCCGCTTACAGAAACCGAACCGCCAAAGTAGTCGCCGGCAGCACCATCGGCGGCGAGCAGTTTGGCCTGCTCGGACCAACTCGTACCATTATAATAAAATATATACGCCGAGCCGGAATTGCTTCCGTTGTCGTCATCGCAAGAAGCCCCGACGATGGCGTAATCCCCGCTGACAGAAACCGAACGCCCAAACCGGTCGCCGGCAGCACCATCCAAGGCCATAAGCTTAGCTATCTGGTCCCAGTTGTTGGGGTCAACATCGTTAGGCTTGAATATGTACGCCGAGCCGGAACTGCTTCCGTTGTCGCCATCGCCATCCGCCCCGACGATGGCGTAATCGCCGCTGATTGAAACCGATTTGCCAAAGTTGTCGTTGACAACACCATCGGCGGCGGTGAGCTTGGCCTGCTGGCTCCAGCTTGTACCATCTCGCTTGAATATGTACGCCGAGCCGGAACCGCTCCCATTGTCGTCATCTAAATAAGCCCCGACGATGGCGTAATCGCCGCTGATAGAAACCCGAATGCCAAAGTAATCATCGGCTGCACCATCGGAAGCGGTCAATTTGGCCTGCTGGCTCCAGCTTGTACCATCGCGCTTGAATATGTACGCCGAGCCGGAGTCGGTCCCGTTGTCGTCATCATAACGAGCCCCGACGACGGCGTAATCGCCGCTGACAGAAACCGAATTGCCGAACCAGTCGTCGGCAGCACCATCAGAGGCAATCAACTTGGCCTGCTGGCTCCAGCTTGTATCGTCAAAGAAAAATATGTAAGCCGAGCCGGAATCGCTTCCGTTGTCGTCATCGGAATAAGCCCCGACGATGGCGTAATCGCCGCTGACAGAAACAGAGTAGCCAAAGTAGTCGGCGGCAGTACCATCGGAGGCGAGCAATTTGTCTAATTCCGGCCAGTTGGCATAGGCCGAACCCGCCGGCAAAATAAACAGCACTGTCAGTGCAATCAGAAGTAAAGACAAATTTTTTGGGTTAGAAATTGAATTGAGCATTTTTCTGCCCTCCTTATTTTTTGCCCTCCCTGGGGTTATTATTAGCTGAGGCAGGGTCCCTCCTTCGCACTCAGAATTCGTATGTACACAACGTAAACTATAGATTACCACACCGGCGAGCCGATTTCAAGAAATACCTGCGATAATATTGCATTTTTTAGCCTGTTTTTTGGGCTAAACGGCTGTTTTTATGAACTCAGCAGCGCTTCCCCGCAACACGTGTTCTCTCAAGCGTGCCGTCTATATAGTCCAGCCTGGCAAAGACGTGCCTGGCGTCGTAAACAAACGTATTCGGGTCATCTGCCGAGCGGTCGGACAGCGAAAACGCAGCGCCAAAGAGCATAAGCCTAAAAGAAAGGGCTGTAAGTTTTATTCTTACAGCCCAATCAACACATCCGTTTTTATTTAAATCAGCCTGTGATATTTCAGTTATAGGGCGTCTTGGAGCCATTGGCCGGCCATTATGGCAAAGTCTTCAAAATTAACAAGGCAATCGCCTGTCAGGTCCGCGCTGGGACATAGAATCTTACCAAACATATACGCCGAGCCGGAATTGCCTCCGTTGTCGTCATCGTTTAAAGCTCCGACGATGGCGTAATCACCGCTGATTGAAACCGAAACTCCAAAGTAGTCGGAGGCAGCACCATCGGCAGCGAGCAGCTTGACCTGTTCGCTCCAGTTTGTACCGCTGCGCTCGAATATATACGCCGAGCCGGAACTGGCTCCGTTGTCGTCATCGGTATCAGCGCCGACGATGGCATAATCGCCGCTTATAGAAACCGAATACCCAAAATTGTCGCCGGCAGCACCATCGGCGGCAGTCAGTTTGGCCTGCTGGGGCCAGCTTGTACCGTAACGTTTGAATATGTACGCCGAGCCGGAATTGGTTCCGTTGTCGTCATCGTAATAAGCCCCGACGATGGCGCAGGCGCCGCTGACAGAAACCGAACGGCCAAACTCGTCGTAGGCAGCACCATCAGCAGCTAACAATTTGGCCTGCTCGCTCCAGCTTAAACCGTCACGCTTGAAAATGTACGCCGAGCCGGAAGCGCTTCCGTTGTCGTCATCGCCAAAAGCCCCGAC
>JAUVYZ010000180.1 GCA_030602845.1 Phycisphaerae bacterium
CTGCGCCGGCCTTCGGCCTGTTGATAAATGGCGTCGTGTGATTTGAGGAACTCGTAGTATTTCTCGACGCTCACATTCCCGATGCCAATACTATTGCATACCGCGTAATCGTTTGGCTCGGTGTACTTCGCGCCGGCATAAGCGGCAAGGTCGCCGTAGGCTGTGCAATCCACGAATGATTTTGCGTAAACCGCCTCCCTTCCGGAGCGGCTCTCTGTTATCACTCCCTTAATCCTGGAGCCGTCCATAATCGCTCCGGCCAGAAGGGTATTGACGCAGACGAAAACGCCCGACTCGACAAGCATTTCGAATGTGACGAGTTTATATATTTCCGTGTCAATAGCGGTGCATATTGAATCGAAGTCGTACCCTTTAGACATCTCGGCGTGTCCCGATGTGCCGCCGACTTTTTCAAGGCGGTCGATAATCTCCTGAGGAATCCCTCGAACGACCTGACGTTTTTTAACGCCTGGGAAGGCCTTCCACAGGTTATAGAAGCTGTGAAGAGCGGTGCCGCCTTCTGTGACGGTTCCGCCCGGATAACCTTTTACCTCTATCAATGCTGTTTTCGCGCCCTGACGCGCCGCGGCAAGAGCTGCCACGACGCCTGCCGTGCCGCCACCAGCTACGACGACATCGAATTTCCTTACAGGCAATTTTTTCGCCGGCTCCTCGTAGTAATTCACAAGTTGATTCCTGGTCCTTACCGGATTGCCTTTTGTGCAGCCGGCGCCAGCGCCAATTCCAAGCATTAGAATGTGTTTAGAAAAATCTCGACGATTCATTTCTGTCTCCTTTCTTAATCCCGTCGCGGCTAAACTAATTGATTATTGACTAATTGGGGACAATTTTAATTTTCACTCACCAATAACCAATAACCAATTACCAATTACTAATTACCAGTTACCAATTACTAATTACCAGTTACCAATAACCAATATCCGCCCGCAGGGTGTTCTACTCGCTGAGCTTGACGGCTGTGCCGTAAGCAAAAAGTTCAGCCGCACTGCCCACAACACTCGTAGTCATATAGCGAACGTTGATTATTGCATCCTCACCCATCTCTGCCGCCTGCGCGCTCATCCTGTTAGTAGCTGTTGACCGGGCCCTTCCCATCATCTCTGTGTATTCAGTCAATTCGCCGCCAAGTATCAACCTGATTAGGGCGGACAGGTCTTTGCCAAGCCAGATAGCAAATACCGTATGGCCCTGGACGAGACCGAGAATCTCCGTAATCTCTCGGCCGGGTAGTTCTGTGGAATTCATCAGCAAAACCGTGCGCTCCGGCTCACCAACCAGTGGCGCCTCTGTTGATGTCTTGAATTTCCTTTGTTCGAGGGCCACTGTCACCAGGACCACAAGGATACCGCCCAGAAGGCCGAAAACCGCTATCCGCAGCCACCAGGGCACGGGGACCGGGTCATCGGCAACAAGCACGTGCCAGGGTATCCCGGCAAATACCACAGTGAACAGCCCCACGACAAAGGCCAGCGAACCAATTTGTCGAATTGTTTTCATAGCTTCTCCTTATACCATTAAAATCCAAAAATCTCAGCTAACAAAAAATCACCGGCGGCGATTACGCGCTTTGCGAGCCCGATCCACGAGCGCTTTGAAGACCTTGTGCTGGACCTGGTCATCGAGTGTCAATTCGGGATGCCATTGTATGCCGACAATCCATCCTCTTCCACCAGTGATGTCTGCCTCGATGGCCTCGACAACGCTGCCCGGGCCGGTTGCGGCGATTCTTACGCCCGGGGCAGGCTCAGCGACGGAATTACCATGCAAGCTGACAACTTTCGCCAGACGCCCGACGCCCAAGGTCTGTGCGAGGTTACTGTCCGGGACCAGATCAACCGCGTGGCCCTTCAAAACTAGGTGGCGGTCTATAACGTCTTCGTCTTTGCGAAGGTTTCGGACCGTTCCGCCGAGAGCAACGTTTATTATCTGGCAACCACGGCAGATGCCGAGCATGGGCAGGCCGCGCTCCTTAGCTGCGCGAATGAGTGCGATTTCGAAGTCGTCACGCAACCGATGAACCAGCCTGGTCAGGTTCGGGTCGCCGCCGTAAAGCTTCGGGTCCACGTCGCCCCCGCCGGCGAGGAGTACGCCGTCGATCTCTTTTTCTTCAAGGAGAGCATTTACTGCTTCCGGGCTGACTTCGGGGTCGCCGGCTGCGTCGGGCCGCAGCTTTATGAGGCGTCCACCGGCTGCAGTCACAACACGCTGGTAGGTCGCGTCGGTTATACCGATTCGGCCCAAGAGCGTGTTGTCCAGCGAGAAGGCAATACGTGGAGCGTCTGTGGGCAGACGCATGTTTATCCAAACCGGATAGACCAGACGGAATAATACGTAGATGCCTATCAGAAGGGCCAGCGTGATTCCGATGCGGCGAAGCCATCGCTTTAGGCGCCTGGCCGGTGGGCTTGCTTTGCAGGAGTTCTTGGTTTGTTCGTCATTCATCGTCGCCGGGCCCGCCTTCACCTGTGATGAGTTCGAGGTTCACCTTTCCATGGCGCAGGAAGACAGCCAAGGGATAGAGCACTCCCAGCGCAGCTAAGGGGTCGTCGCGCGAGAGGACATCGTAGATGTTGTCTTTGTGTTCCTCAAGGAGCTGTCTGGCTTTATTGAATCGAGCCTTGACGTCAAAGTATTCTTTAACGCCCCGAAAGAGTTTCCGGATGCCCTGGCGCTTCGAGCCTGTGCGGAATTCTTCTTTTGCCTGTTCCCAGGAGTTACTGAGGGCTGCCATACCGCGTTCGTTGTCGGCGAGCTCCTGTAGGGTGGCCAGAAAGGCCAGGACCGGTGTTTCTGTTCTAACATCGGTCCGGGTTTCATTCACGGGTTCAATGTGTCCTTCCACGGCGAGCTGGAATAGCAGCCAGGGATAGTCCCATCCCGATTCAACCGACTGTATGAGGCCGCCAAAGAAGCGGGGATTGACTTCTATCAATTGCGGCTGCGCTTCCGGCGTCCCTTCCCACCGGAAGTCCAACTCTGCGACACCGTGCCAGCCGAGTGAGCCAAGGAGCTCGGCCGCGACCTTTTCCATTTCCGGCGCTTTGACGGTTTCGCGCATAACGGTCGCCCCTCGCTCTGCGGGGAAGGCGCGCAGCCCGCGATATGTCATCGATGCTACCATTTTCCCGTGGTCGAAAAGTGTGGTAACGCAGTAGTCGTTTCCGGGGACCGCCTGTTGAATGATGGGATAGTCACTTTCTTTGAGTTTGAAATGCTCTACGAATTCTTCAAAGGTGGATTTCAGTTCATTAAGCGTCTTGACTTTTCTGATGCCGACACCCGAGGCCGCTTCTCGCAATTTCACGAAGGCCGGCAGTTCCACCTGCGAAGCAATTGATTCAAAGTGCGCCAGACCCTCTGGAATCCACGTCCTGGGAATGGGCAGTCCGCGTTCCATCGCATAGGCGGCGAGGGTCCCCTTGTTGTGTACCTGTTCGATATGTTCGATGTGCGGGACGGGAACGCGGATGTGAGGTTCGAAACGCTCTCGGTGGCGGGCGATAAGGTAGGTCTCCTTGTGAATGGGCATCAGGACGTACGGCGTCGTCTCATCTTCAGGTTTGTGTTCAAGGACAGCTTTCTCCAGCACATCAAGGAACGCTTCCGGTTCTTTCGTTGGATTCGGATAGCGGAATTCGGCGATGCTGTATCGCGAGAATGAGGCCGCCGTCATAGCGTATTCATCGCCGGTGATGACTTCCACGCCGCGCCGCCCGAGGCTGCGGGTGGCGACCAGCGTCTGCCAGCCGCGCGAGAAGGTGATGATGGCCCGGCCGGCACTGCCCGCGTTTTCTATGTATTTGCTCACGTCGAACAACCTCCTTATACCTGTGCACGACAATGCAGCTCAGCGGCGTCAATTTATTGCGTCTGCGCAGCGGTTGGCTGAGCAAACTGTGGTGCTTGCGGCTTATCTTTCTTCGAGCGAAGGCGCCTGATATCGGAAACTATTGGCAGTACAACAATCGCCCATAGCAGACTATTGCAAACAGAAGGCAACAGTTGAAGCGGCAGCGGCCAATACTCCCCCATGTCAGTCAGAATAAACGGCAACAGAATCGGTACGCTGAATACAAATGACATAACATGGGCAAACTGCGCCCACAGGCCGGTATCTACATTTGGGTTGTAGTTGAACCAGTACCATTGAACTAACATCATCATCAAAAACCAATGCACAACTGCAAATGCAATAATAAATATTATCTTCTTAATCATTTTCTATACCTCTAACTATTGGTTATACACACCATAATCGAATCTCATTCATTTGCGCTATCTATTATATCGTCGAAACCACTATAGGCAAAACAGATACACCATATAGCCGACGTAGCTGCAGAGCAGAATAATGCCGGCTGCTCGGCCGATAACGCGTCTGCCGAGTACGGCCAGAACTGCGAAGCCGACGCCGACGGCAATCATAATCCAGTAATAAGCTCCTCCTGCGAGGCCTGGCTCCTCCATAGTAAAAGGGCAAATCACTCCTGCTGTGCCGGTAACGAGCAGTGTGTTGAAGATGTTGGAGCCCACCAGATTGCCAATGGAGATATCGTGCTGTCCCTTAATAGCGGCCACGATGCAGGTTGCAAGCTCCGGAAGTGAAGTCCCAATCGCGATAATAGTAAGCCCAATAACAGCATCGCTCAAACCGATTCGCTCACCGATAAACACAGCACCCTCGACGACCATCTCTGCGCCAAGCGCTAATCCTGCCAATCCAACAACGACAAAGAACACGCTCTTTTTCGTATTTCGTATTTCATATTGCGCATTGCGTTCATTTTCTTTCGCCGCTGAGTTCGGCGGGTTCACTGATTTTGGTTTTAATTCTTTCTCTGTGTTCTCTGTGGCTAATCTTTTTATGTCTTTTCGTGCCGCATACACTGTCAGCAGAATAAGCCCCGCAAATACGCCTAACAGAGTAAAGCCTTCCGGGCGTGACAGGTATGAATTATGTAAAACAGGCCATAACAACAGCGCCA
>JAUVYZ010000207.1 GCA_030602845.1 Phycisphaerae bacterium
GTTACGTTGCTTACTGCTTATGCGAAAATCCCTTTCGACGATTTTCATTATTATTACCTCTTACCCCGTTAGAAACTTCGTTTATTCACCCCTGTAGAAACTTTCTTTATTGAGTTTCTAACGGGGCTTACATTTGCTCGACAACTTCGATACCTAAAAGTTCACTCAAGCCGTGTTTGATAGTCTTTGCGGTTAAATCACAAAGCAATAGTCTCGTCGGTCTTTTATCCGACCCGGCGTCCAGAACCGGACAATTTGTATAAAAGCCGCTGAATTTCTGTGCCAGCTCGTACAGATAAGCGGTCAAGTAATTCGGCCTGTAATCAGCAGCGGCAGCTTGTATTGCCTCGCCATAACGGCTTAAGGTTTTTGCAAGATCCAGCTCAGCCGGCTCGGTCAAATTTAACGTCTTCAAACCGGCAAGTTCATGCTCAATATCCACATCCCTTGTCTGTGCCTTTCGTTCAATCGATTTTATCCGGGCGTATGCGTATTGCATATATGGAGCGGTATTGCCATCCATCGCCAACATCTTGTCAAAGCTGAAGATATAGTCGCTTGTTCGATTATTGGAGTAGTCCGCGTATTTGACGGCACCGATCCCGACGGCCTTGGCAATTTCATCTTTTTTATCTTTGTCAAGGTCAGGATTTTTTTCTTCGACGACGGCTTTTGCGCGTTCTACCGCCTCATCGAGCAACTCTTTTAGTTTTACATTTTCGCCCGAACGCGTTTTCAGTGGAGCCCCATCTTCACCCAAAACGCTGCCGAACATTACATGCGAAAGCTCAATATCATCGCTGACCCACTTCGCCATCCTCGCACTCGCAAACAGCATCTCAAAATGCAGCTTCTGCCGTGCATCAGTAACGTAAAGTATTTTATCCACGCCCAATTCATCAACACGATAACGCAACGCAGCCAAATCCGTCGTTGCGTAAAGATAAGCTCCATCAGATTTCTGAATAATAAAAGGCAACGGCTTGCCCTCTTTATTCTTAAAACCTTCCGGAAAAACACACACCGCACCATCAGATTCCACGGCTAAACCCTTTTTCTTCAACTCCGCAACAACGCTGGACAGCATACCCTTATAAAAACTCTCGCCGCGTTCATCCTCTCTTTTCAGTATAACATTAATTTTTTCATATATAGGGTATATCTCATTCCGAGACCAATCTACTATTCTTTCCCAAGATGAGCACATTACAGGATTACCGCTTTGGAGTTTGACAACACAACTACGAGCTTCTTCAGCAAAAGACGCATCAGAACCATATAGTTCGCTTGCTTTTTTATAAAACTCTTCTAAATCTTTAACGTGTGGAAAACTACTAACTTTACCCGTTGCATAATCTGCAGCGATATCAATTTGCCTACGATGATAGGCGATTAGCATACCGAATTGTGTGCCCCAGTCACCGATATGATTTTGGCGGATTACCTTGTGGCCGAGGAATTCAAGCATTCGGCAGACACAATCGCCGATGATTGTACTTCGCAGATGGCCAACATGCATTTGCTTGGCAATATTCGGGCAGGAAAAATCAACGACGACAGTTTTCGGCTGGCTGGTTTGCTCTACGCCGAGACGATGCTCAGAATCTTTGTTGATTTCAAGTAATTTGTCCGCAATAAGCTGGGTTTTTAGTCGCAAATTTATAAAACCCGGCCCCGCAACTTCCGGCGGCTCGCAAATATCGTCAACGTCTAAATTCTTTATCACCTCTTCGGCAAGCTGGCGCGGGACGGTTTTCATTTTTTTGGCTAATGCCATCACGCCGTTGGCCTGATAATCGCCGAACTTCGGGTCGGTGGCAGCTCTCACAATAGCTGCACAGTCGCTTCGGCCAACAGCAGCAGCCATCGCAGCGCTAATCCTCTCTTCAAGTATGTCAATAACAGGCTTCATTCAATCATCAATTATTGGTAATCAATTATCAATTGCAAGTCGTTCGGCGTCGCCCCAGAGCAATTCCAAATCATAGTAGTCTCGGTATTCGCTGTCGAAGATATGGATTACGACATCGATAAAGTCGAGCAAAATCCAGCGTGCCTGCTCATAGCCGGCCCGGCCGAAACGCTGCAGACCCTGTTTTTTTGCCGCCTCACAGATTTCGTCGGCAACGGTGCGCATTTGTCTATCGCTTGTGCCGGTGACGATTACAAAATAATCGGTTGCGGGCGATTTGCCCTTCAAGTCCAGGACCACAATATCGCTGCAATGCCGCCCATCCGCCAGTTGGGCTGCGGCCAGGGCGAATGCCCTTGCCCCGTTAGAACTCTTCTCTTTTTGCCGCCTGTCCCCGCTTGCAGAATTTCTAACGGGGCTTGCCTCTGCGTTTTGCTTCTTCGCCAAATTACATCCTCATTTTTTTCAATAAAAGATGGGGCGGGGTCGCAAAATTGGAAACCGATTAGTTACCGAATCCGAGCCAGCCTCCGATAACCGGCGCGAACTTGACAATTATGCCGGCGAATACAACGCTGACCATACTCATCAGCTTGATAAGAATGTTCAAGCTCGGCCCGGAGGTGTCCTTGAACGGGTCACCGACGGTATCGCCGACTACACTGGCCTTGTGAGCCTCAGAGCCTTTTCCGCCGTGTGCGCCCTTTTCGATATACTTCTTGGCGTTGTCCCAGGTACAGCCTGCGTTGTTAAGGGTTACCGCCAGAACGAAGCCGCAGGTAAGGCCCCCGGCCAGAAGGCCTATAACCCCCGCTACACCAAGGACAAGCCCCGCAGCTAACGGCACAAAAATAGCCAGCAGTGAAGGTAGAATCATTTCTCTCTGGGCGCCCTCGGTTGAGATAGAAACGCAGCGGGCATAATCGGGCTCGCCGGAGCCATCCATAATACCGGGGATTTCCCTGAACTGTCGGCGGACCTCATTGACCATATCACCTGCCGTCCTGCCAACAGCTTTCATTGTCATAGCACAAAACAAAAATGCCATCATACCGCCTAAAAACAGACCGCACAGAAGTCTCGGGTTCATTATGCTCAAGTCGTATGCCATAACAAAATCAGCAATGGTAGCCGTTGTCACATCGACGGCGTTTTCGATATTTAAAGGTATATCGCCTTTGAAAAATTTGGTCTCCCCAACAAGATAATAACCCTTATCGCCCTGACTGGCAAGCTGGCCAACCCAGAAGCGAATGCTCCCGATTAACGCTGCCAAAAGTGCCAGAGCTGTCAGAGCAGCCGAGCCGATTGCAAAACCTTTTCCCGTTGCCGCGGTGGTATTGCCGAGGGCATCAAGAGCATCTGTTCTTTTGCGAACCTCTTCGCCCAGGCCGGCCATCTCAGCGTTACCACCTGCGTTGTCAGCAATCGGCCCGTAAGCATCGGTAGCAAGCGTAATACCGAGCGTTGCTAACATACCAACAGCGGCAAAGCCGATGCCGTAAAGCCCCATAGCCACATTGGTAAAACCGCCGGCAAAACCAAAGGCACAGAGGATACAGGCTACAATGGTAATGACTGGCAAGGCAGCGGAATACATACCGGTTGCGAAACCATTTATAATTAGTGTTGCAGCCCCCATTTCAGCCTGCCCGGCAAGCTCACGCGTCGGCGAATACTCATCAGAAGTATAATATTCTGTGAACTGGCCGATAAGGACGCCTGCAACCAGCCCCGCGACGACCGAGCCAAAGATGCCCCAGCTAATCCACCCCGTTGCAGCTATTATAGCCACGGCAGCAACAATCAATACCGAGCTGCTGAGAGTTCCTGTCAGCAGTGCACGCAGCAGGTTCTTCTGGGTCGCACTTTCCTTACACCGAACGAGAAAGACCCCAACGATAGAAAGAATGATGCCTACTCCGGCAACGAGCGTGGGGGCCAGAACCACCTTCAACGGGTCCATTCCTTTCTCCGCCAGTATGCTCACTGACAAGGCGGCACCAAGCGCTGCGGTTGCGAATATCGAGTTGCAGTAGCTCTCGAACAGGTCCGCACCCATACCGGCAACATCACCGACGTTATCACCGACATTGTCAGCGATTGTGGCCGGGTTGCGGGGGTCGTCTTCAGGAATGCCTGCCTCGACCTTGCCTACCAGGTCGGCACCGACATCCGCGGCCTTGGTGTAAATACCGCCGCCGACACGGGCGAACAATGCCTGCGTCGAGGCACCCATACCAAAGGTAACCATCGTAGTGCTAATCTCGACCAGCTTGCGGCTGGGGTCCATTCCTTCAGGTACGAGGGTCAGCCCGAGGAATTCGAGGCCCTGACTCATATGCTCGGCCGTATAGATGAGCTTGTCAAGAATCAGATACCAGATTGTGATGTTGAGAAGGCCGAAACCAACAACAATAAGGCCCATTACCGCACCGCTGCGAAAGGCAACCTGCAGTCCCTGGT
>JAUVYZ010000229.1 GCA_030602845.1 Phycisphaerae bacterium
TTTCACAGCGGGAAGTCGGAAGAGACGTCGGCTCCTTTATCGAAGGATTAAGGGCGCTGCTCCGCGAGGACCCCGACATAGTATTTGTCGGAGAAATGCGAGACCCCGAGACCATTGCTATGACACTTATGGCCGCCGAGATAGGCCATCTGGTCTTCTCCACACTCCACACAAGGGATGCCACCGGCACGATAACACGCATCCTCGACTATTTTCCGTCCGGCAGGCAGCACGAAGTGCAAAATCAGCTCTCGCTCGGACTCGCCTACATCATCGCCCAGAAGCTCGTGCCAAAAAAAGACGGGACAGGCAGAATAGCGGCAATGGAAATACTTAACAATAACTACGCCTGTGCCAATCTGATACGAACCGGCAAAACAGAGCAAATGTATTCCCAGCTGCAGACAAAGACCAAAAACAGGCCCGATCAAAAAATGATAACGATGGAAAGTCATCTGGCAAAGCTCGTAAAAGCCGACAAGGTCGACCTGCTCGAAGCCAAAAAATGGGCCAACAATCTCAGCTCCTTCATAGACGCTATGAAGCAGGTTTAAGCCGGTTCGCTTGTCATTCTGAGCGAAGGGTCTTGTCCTGAGCTTGTCGAAGGAAGCGAAGCGAAGAATCTGGTTTTGAACATTTGATATTTGAATTTCGAATTTATACGCAATACGATATACGCAATACGATATACGATATACGCAATACGAGAATATGACAATCCGCTTCAACTGCCCAAACTGCGATGCCCTGATTGCCTTTGCCGGCAAACACTCCGGAAAACGCGCCCGCTGCCTGACCTGCGGACAAATCTTCATAATCCCCTCCAAAGACAATGAAACACCCAAAAAAATCGAACCTGAAACCAAACCTCAAATCGAAAAAGCCCAGCCCCTGCCCGGCTTCTACCACGCCGTATTTCTCGACAGTTGGAAAATATTCATCAGCCCGGAAAATGCAACTTCACTGGTCTTTGTCATTGCCGTAGTGTGTTTCAAATTCTTTCTCGCTCCCGCGATATGCTGCTGTGATTACTTAACATTTCTTATTGCCTGGGGCTGGCTGCTCGGATTTTACCTCAACATCATTTACGAATCGGCCTTTGAGATAGATAAATTGCCGGAAATTTACCTCGGAACGGGCGCTATTTTCTTATGGTACGTCATTAAGCCGTTCCTCATCTTCTTTTTTACTATGGCCGTCATCCAGCTCCCCTTCATCATTGCATTATTACTGCTGCAAAACAAAGGCATAACAACCGAAAATATGTGGCAGGCCGAACTTGGTTTACGCCTCCTTTTGCAGCTCTTGTTCATCTTTAGTCTGTTTCTGTTTCCGATGGCCATATTAACTATCGCGGTAGGCAAAGACCTCACTCTGTTAAGGCCCGATTATTTCCTAATCCCCATTTTTAGAGCGCCTGCGCCCTACATTATAGTGGTCGCTTTACTTGTTGCTTTTGGCGTCCTTGAGATGCAAACTGCCCAATATGAACGCGAAATACCCCTTGCAATAATCGCGGCCAGATTAGCGCTAAATCTCGCCGTACAGATAATCGCCATAATCGCTATGCGTTCAATCGGCCTGTTCTACCGACATTACAACTGCCACTTGCCCTGGTAACCCCCCTTTTCGTTTAGCCGTCGCCGCCACGGCAACGTTAGCCCCCTCATTCCGTGCTTGACACGGAATCCACTTTTCACTTCGACGTTCCTTGTTCTTTATTCGATATTCGATATTCCTTGCTTGTCCCGAAAGTATCAGTCGGGGTTCGACACCGTCCAGGTCCGGCCCGGCTTCAGACAGGACGGATTCGACCCTTGCTTTTTGGCGGTTCTGCTGGTATACTATTATACAAAAGGCCGGTATTGAACAGCTAAATCACATTTTTATCTTGTTTCCAGCGGAGCCATTGGAGACTCAGGCGAGCACAGTGCTGCCCTGACCCTCACGGCCTGCTGGAAGTCGTAATCCACTTTTTTCCGATACCCCGGGGCGGGCCGGTGAGGGTCCGGCCTGGCCGAATATCTCCAGCAAAAGAAAAAGGGCTGACAGTAATTTACGCTGCCAGCCCTTTAACCCAACATCAGATTGTAACAAACTACTTAGTGCGGCCGGGATGCACTATCTTATCCCACCAGTCGTGAAGCTCCAGACTGTACCGGTGGTTGTGCCCAAGAGATTGACTTCATCGATACGCCAGTAGTACGTAGTAGTGTAAGCCATTGTGCCGGGATCGAATGTTATACCACTCTGGTTGCGTACGAACGGCGGTGGACTGGTCATGCCGAAGTACACATCGTGCGATGCGGCATCAGAACCGGCTGTCCAGCTCAAATCGGCATTTATACCGACCCCCCCCGTTTCATCTGCTGGATTCGGATTGCTTGCCTGACCAGGTGGTTCTATCAGCCAGTTATCACGTAGAAGGGCAAGGTCTTTAAAATCCACTATGCCATCACGAAGAGGTATTGGAGCAATTTCGACTGGCGAGTTATGCTGCATCCACCATTGAGCAAGTAGCGAGAAATCTATGAAATCAACCTTGCCGTCACTATTTATGTCAACATCCGCACCCTTTAGGGCCAGACTGTGACGATAATGGGCGGCTATCGCCATAAAGTTGTTGCCTTCAGGCGGCGTGGCCTGACCATAATCGTCCCAGCCCCAGCCAACGATAGAGCCGTCGGACTTTAGAGCAAGATTGTGCCAAGCACCTGCGGCTACGGCCACAAAGTCATTGCCGCCTGGTGTATCTGTCACTTGGCCATAATCCCAAGAGCTTCCGTCGCTTATACCCCAGCCGACGATAGAGCCATCGGTCTTTAGAACCAGGCTGTGACGTGTGCCTGCTGCTATCGCCACGAAGTCGTTTCCGGGAGGCGGCGTGGCCTCACCATCGTAGTTTCTCCCCCAGCCGACGATAGAGCCGTTTGACTTTAGAGCCAGACTGTGTCAGCCGCCAGCAGCTATTGCCATATAGTCGTTTCCGGCCGGCGGTGAGATCTGACCCCATGAGTTGGAGCCCCAGGCGGCGATAGAGCCGTCGGACTTCAGGGCCACACTGTGTTGTAAGCCCGCGGCTATCGCCAGAACGTCGCTGCCGGCAGGAGGCGTAGCCTGACCATCATCGTTCCACCCCCAGCCAACGATAGAGCCGTCGGACTTTAGAGCCAGACTGTGATAGTCGCCTGCTGCGATAGCCACAAAGTCATTTCCGTCAGGCGGCGTGGCCTGACCATAACTGTTGCTGCCCCAGCCGACAATACAGCCTTCGGGCCTTATAGCCAGACTGTGACCCGAGCCAGTGGCTATCGCCAAAAAGTCGATTCCGATCAGCGACGGGGCTTGACCATAATGTGGATAGCTACTCCGTCCGGATCCGCCCGCACCCCAGCAGACGATAGAGCCATCGGACTTTAGAGCCAGACCGTGCCAAGCACCTGCGGCTATTGCCACAAAGTCATTACCGTCAGGCGGCGTGGCCTGACCATAACCGTCGAGGCCCCATCCCGCGATAGAGCCATCGGACTTTAGAGCCAGACTGTGACTGCCGCCAGCAGCTATTGCCGTATAGTCGTTTCCGGCAGGCGGCGTGGCCTGACCAAAACTGTTGCTGCCCCAGCCGGCGATAGAGCCGTCGGACTTTAGAGCCAGACCGTAATAATTACCTGCGGCGATGGCCACAAAGTCGTTGCCGTCACACGGATCGGCCTGACCATAATAGTTGTAGCCCCAGCCGACGATGGAGCCATCGGTCTTCAGGGCCAGACTGTGAAAATAACCAGCGGCTATCGCCACAAAGTCGTTGTCGCCTGGTGTATCTGTCACCTGGCCATAATTGTCAGAGCTTCCGTCGCTTATACCCCAGGCGACGATGGAACCGTCAGACTTCAGGGCTAGACTGTGAGAATTGCCAGCGGCGATGGCTGCAAAGTCGTTTCCATC
>JAUVYZ010000214.1 GCA_030602845.1 Phycisphaerae bacterium
GCATCAGCATGTCGGGGCGAGCCAACCAATTTGATACCAAACCTCTCAACATCAAACTTCGGCGTCAGCAAATTAACAATTTCGATATCGCAGTTGTTGCAGGCGCCGGTATTAACGTGAAATACCCACGGTGATTTTTTCAATGACCATATTTTCCAGCTCATAAATCCACCTTACAGCCAACTGACGCCAAAATTCTTACCTATTGTTGCCAGAATAATAGCGGCTACCAACGCAACGCCGCAATAGACCCAGAAGAATTTCATTGCCTGGTCAATGCGAACCCGGGGGTTGGTGTTTTTGATTAGAATCAACAAAACCAGCACCAACACGTACTTGGCGATTCCCGCCCATAAGGCCCCTGTAAATCCGCCGAGGAACACTATCACTAAAAACAACGGCAGAGCCACGAGCATCATCGCGTGGGCAAGCTTCCAGACAGCAAGTAAAGCCCCTGAGTACTCTATCAAAGCGCCGCTGGCAACCTCGGTCTCGGCCTCGGCTATATCGAACGGGACAAACCCGAGTTTTGCCTGAACACACAATAGCGCTACCAGAAATGCCAGCATATTGGATATACTGAAAACGGTCGTATGCTGAGCAATTTCGGCCAAATTGAGCTGCCCGCCGCTTTTTATAATGACCACGATAAAGGCCAGCACCAGCGACAGCTCATAGCCCATAACCAGTTTCATTTCCCTGCTTGTGCCGACTGCGGCGTGAGGACTGGCGCTGGCGCTGCTGCCGAGAATCAATGCCAGTGACGGCAGCACCATTAGATAAATCACTACGATGATATCGCCAACGAAGAGCGTTGACGGGTCGATAGTTATGCGCCAGAGCATCGTCGAAAGCAATAATATACCGGCCATCCCGACAAGCGGCGCTGCCATAAATACGGCTTTTTGAGCCTCCTGCGGTATAAGGATTTCCTTACCCATCAATTTAACGACGTCATAAAACGGCTGCAAGAGCGGCGGCCCGACTCGCCACTGCACGAGGGCGCTGACCTTACGCACTATCCAGGACGCAATCAGGCCGAAAACGACAGTAAACAAAAAGCCCGGAAAAATCAAAATCCAGAACAAATTCTGTAATGCCTCAGTCATTCTTACTTTTACCTTTTTCCTTTTCCCTCAAAAATGGCTCCCAGAGAGTACCGCCGGAGACTTTAACGACGATATCTTCAAAGACCTCTACCAAATCACCCTTCACGGCAACTTCTTTGTAATCTATACTTCCATCCTCACAGGTAGTAACACACAACGGCTTTTCGCCCTCCCCCAGCCTGCCTTTGCACACATCGCAAACGCTGGAGGGATATGGTATCAAATCGGTGTATATCGTTCCAAACGGACAGGCTATCGCACAAGTGCCGCAGCCGGTACACAACATATTTGCCCGTTTAAGAATGCCCGCATCATCATTTTCTGTCGGCACCTTCTCTAAAGCCCCCTGGGGACAGGCCTCGATGCACGGAGCGGTTTCGCACCTGCGGCAAATCAAGGCGAAACGAATCATTTCCAGCAGCGAGTCGATGCCTTTGTTTTCAGGGTGATGCTTGTACGAACACTGCACTTCGGATTCGCCCTGAAGTTTGCATTCTGCCAGATCGATTATTAACTTCGCACTCATAATTTCGTATCTCGTACTTTGTTCGAGTTAATCCCAAATATCCGGGTAGTCCTTTATTTGCTCATAGGTAAAAACCGGGCCATCCTTGCAGACGTAATATTTACCGAGCATACAATGGCCGCATTTACCTATTCCACAGCTCATATTTTTTTCCATTGAAAGATAAATATTTTCAGCCGGAAATCCGAACTCCAGCAATTTTAAGGTGGCAAATTTCATCATAATAGGCGGGCCGCAAACCACCGCCACGGCGTTTTTAATGTTCACATCATCAGGCGCCAGGATTGTGGTTACCACGCCGACGTTTCCGTCCCAGTCACCGTTTGCCTCATCAACGGTAAGTTTAATATCGACGCCTTTAATTTTTTGCCAGGGGCCGAAAAGGGTGTTCTTGTAAATAAAATCATCAGGCGTTTTGGCTCCGAATCGGCAAACTACGGATTTGAAATCTTTTATCCTATCGACCAGGGTCAAAAACAGAGACCTGATTGGCGCCAGACCTACACCGCCGCCAACGATGTAAATTTGTTTGCCGACAAAATCGTCAATCGGATAGCCGCTGCCGAACGGACCGCGAATACCAACCTTTTGTCCCTTGCTGCACCGGTGCAATAAAGCCGTCACCCGCCCGGCTTCCATAATAGTAATTTCCATTTTCTCACTATCAGCCGGCGACGAGGAAGGTGTGAACGGCGCTTCACCTTCGCCCGGCAGGGTCAGCTCCACAAACTGGCCTGTTTCAAACTTGAAATCTTCTTCCGGCACAACGACAAAAGTTTTAATCGTTGAAGATTCATCTATAATGTCAACGATTTCGCCGTTTACAGGTTGGTATGGGTTTTTAGTCATTTTGCAAGTTTTGCTTTTTTCCTACCTTTACCTTTGGTCTCTTCACTCAATTTCTTTAATACGACCCGGATATCCATTCCGCCGGCATCGGCATCAACACATCTGCCACAGCCGACACACATATCGATACCATATCTATCGAGGAAATAAACAAATTTGTGCAGAAGACGGTGTCTGATTCTATCGCCGAGTATTTTGTATGGATTTGCGCCGCCGGCCACAGCGGCATAGCCAACCCTCATACAACTGTCCCACATCTTCATCTTGGCAAAGTAATCTTTCTGCGTGGTGTCATAAAGATAGAAACAGTGACAGGTAGGACAGACCCTCGTACAGGCCTGGCATTCGACACAATTTTGCGCTTCGACATCAAAGACGTCGGAATCCCGATTATTTTCCACGATTTCCTTGATTGGCGCATCAAACCGGAGTTCGGCATTGTTTTGCTCAAGCTGATTTTGCGTTCCGGCCCTGTTTTCGTCTCGCTCGGCCAATAAGGCCTCACCGGCCTCGGCAAAAAGACCGGCGTGTTTTTCTATAAAATCTTTGCCCTTTTGCGAACCGGCTTCGATAATAAAGCCGTCCTTTACTTTCGAAACATTCAAATCAAATCCGTTCCGGGCAAAGGGCCGACCATCGAAAAGGTTGCAGAAGCAACTCTCGCCCGGCTCAGAGCAATCGGACGAGATTATAAACATATTCTCACGCCGCGCCACATAAAACGGGTCCCGAAATTCCTCATCTGCAAAAACCTTATCCAGGATTTCGATGGAGCGTAAATCACAGTCCTTAAGACCGAATACAGCGAACGGTTCTACCTCCTCCGGCTCAGCGGCCCCGGGGAAAATTGCAGCCAGCTCGCGCAGCGGAAACAAAAACTCCTTTATCGGCATACAGGTGCGTATGCTATTAAATTCCACCGGCGTCTCAGCAGAAGGGTCGTATCTATTATATACATAATGCTCGCCGGCCTTTTTCGGGACGTAAAGCTCCATCTGTCCGGCCACAGCATCCAGGAACGGCTTTAATTTACTTATAAAGACGGTTTCCATCTTTTTTCACCTACGCCTTATCAGCTCAACCTGCCGGCATATAATACGGCAGACGAGCAAGGTCCATCGCAATATCAATAGTTATTACTTTGACTTTCCCGGGCACTGTAATATGACAGGGAGAGAAATTCAAGATTCCTTTTACACCTGCTTTGACCAGTGCGTCGGCTGTCTGCTGAGCGGCATCCCGGGGAACGGTTATAATCGCAAGGTTGATTTGTCGTTTTTTCAACGTCCGCAGATTTGAAACGTCTTCAATCGTGATGTTCTCTATTTTCCTGCCAGTTTTTTTAGGATTAATATCGAAAGCGGCAGCGACATCGAAACCATATATTCCAAACCCCGGATATGCCAGGATAGCCGAGCCCAAATTACCAACTCCAACTAAAGCCGCCCTGCGGACAACGTTCAGTTTGAGGATTTTATTAATTTGTTTTATGAGCTTTTTGATGTTATAACCAACTCCGGGAGTGCCGAAGTCGCCGAAATAGGAAAAATCCTTTCTTATCTGCCAGGAATTAACACCGAGAAAATCGGCTAAATTTCGGCTGGATATACTCTCTTGCCCTTGTTCTGACGAAAACAACAGGCCCCTCAGGTAAATTGGTAACCGCCGAATAGTCTCACCTGGAATCTTATGGTACCTCATAAGTTATACTATGACCATTTGATACTTGAGTTCACATTCACAAACTCGGAAATTATAGCTTATAGAACAATCGCC
>JAUVYZ010000018.1 GCA_030602845.1 Phycisphaerae bacterium
CGAGCTGGACATAGGCCAGGCAATTGCAGTGAAGGAAAAAGAAGTAATCGCCATCGAAGCGATAGAAGGTACGGCCGAGATGATTGAGCGTGCGGGCCAGTTTTGTAAATCGGGGGGCTGGACGCTTATCAAAACCTCGAAACCAAAACAGGATATGCGGTTTGATGTCCCCTGTGTGGGACCTGATACTATTAGAAGTTTAGCTGAAAACGGCGGCAAATGCCTGGTTGTAGAGGCAGGCAAAACGATAATTATTGACAAACCCGAAACAATTAAGCTTGCCGACCAATTGGGCATAACTATTCTGGGGCGCTAACATCTTGGACAGCGGTTTTGATAAAATACGACGGAATAACTGCACGTTATTTATCAACAAGAATTTTCGCAACGACAGTCTTGAACAGACCCTATCAGCCGGTGAAAAAACGCTGCAAGAACGTTACCAATTGACCACTGTCTTTTCCTCAGATACTTCCCGTGTACATAAATTCACCGTCAGGTTTGCCGGCGTTGAGAGAGGTATCTATTTTAAGCAATATCTTTGCAGGTCGGTTTGGGATTTTATTAAACATCTTGTGCGTCCCAGTCGTGCCAGGCGGGCGTTTAAGGCAACGCTGATGCTGGAGAAAAATGGATTTGAGGTCCCTGCTGTTGTTGCAATGGGCGAATGCAAATCCAGCTTTTTTGACAGGGGAAATTTTTTAGTGACTCTCGAGGTTGAAAACGCAAAACAAATTTATCAATTTATGCCCGATAACTCGGAAAGCTTCACCAAGGAGCAGTTACAAGACAAGCGCGAGCTGATACGGGTATTTGGGCGCACAGTTGGCACAATGCACGCCAGGGGTATTTTTCACGGCGACTTGAAATTGGTCAACGTATTAGCAAGGCAGGAGAGGAACGGCTGGCGATTCTTTTTCATCGACAACGAGCGAACGAAAAAGTTTTATATCCTGCCTCCCTGGCTGCGGCTAAAAAACCTTGTGCAGGTGAATATGGACCGATCGCCCTGCCTGACTAACTCTGACCGAATGAGGTTCTTCAAAGCCTACCTGCAAGAAACACTGCTAATTGCCCGAAAAGGAACCGAGTGGGCCAAAAAGATAAGCACAAAAACAAACCGGCGGCTCGAGAAAAGGGACAAATGTTTTGATTACAAATAGTGATAATAGACCTTGACGCAATGAGAGTTCACGGGTGGAAGTGGGCACAAAAATTGAAATAAACTAAATGGGAATTATATATAAAACTATTTCAAAAAGAGGAAGCATTTAATGAATCTTGCTGATTTTGTGTATGAGGAAAGCTATCAGGTTTTTTTACCCTTTGATAAAATGCGAGAGGCACACAAGGATTTTGCTTATTTGGACGGGGCCGAAAGTTATCTTTTAAATACTTTGAAAAACACAAACAATCTGACGGATTATTCAGAAGACTTGCAGCATAAAATTAAGGATTGGCCCACACAATATCATATTGGGCAAGGAAGGTCCAATATCTTCAGAGCCTTAGGTATTGGTGGGAAACTGAAAGTCTTGGAGCTTGGTTCAGGCTGCGGAGCTTTAAGCAGGTATTTAGGGGAAACTTGTGAGACCGTAGATTGTGTCGAAGGCAGTCACATACGTGCTCAGATAGGCAAAGAAAGATGCAGAGACCTAAAAACTGTAAGGGAATTTTGCTCCAATATTGTAGATATCACATTTGAACCTGCCTATGATATCGTTACTCTAATAGGTGTTTGGGAGTATTCACCAGCATATATTGACTCCCCTCAAGATCGAGCGTGCATACGGTTGCTTGAATTAGCAAATTCAGCATTAAATGATGACGGTACCCTTGTAATAGCTATCGAAAACAAGATAGGACTGAAGTATTGGAACGGTTCGCCTGAGGACCATACGGACAAAGTGTACGACAGTATACATGGGTATCCTGCCAAGCGGCCCACGAAGAAGACTGCCGTAACTTTTTCGAAAAATGAAATAGAAAAATATCTGCGTGATGCAGGTTTAAAGTATATTCATTTTTATTACTGTTTCCCAGATTACAAGTTTGCCTCTACCATCCTCAGTGATTTAGGAAACGATGATGAGTTATACCTTCATAACTGGATAGATGTTCCATTCAAACAACCCAATGCAATACGGGAATACAGAATACACGAAGGGTTGGCATTGAGAACGCTTTCACGGGCAGGCTTATTGAGAGAATTTGCAAACTCATTCCTGGTCGTAGCATCCAAAAGCAACACCTCTGCTTTACTGAAGCCAGATTGGGTCGCCAAGAAAATATCAGGTTTCCCCAGACAGCGGAGGTACCAGTGCATTACGACTTTAAAAAATGCCGACGAACTATGTATAGAGAAGAAAAACTTGCACGGAGAATCTGAGAATGCCAATCTAAGCGCAACATCCGATGCTCCTCTGTTAAGACATTGTGTCACGAAATCAGCGTGGTATCCTGGTGATTTGCTTTTATTCGATGTATATGAAGCCGTATTCAGCAAAGATTTTAAAAAAGAGTTGATAGAGCTTCTGAAGCAATACTATGAGGAGTTAATAAAGCGGTTCCATACCGGCAAAAACGACGCACAGGGCTATCCACTACTGCGCGGCGATTGTTTTGATTTTATACTGAAAAATATTGTGAAAAAAGATAACGAACTTGTTTTTATCGATACCGAGTGGTCTGTTGCTAAGGAACTCCCTGGAGATTATTTACTGTATCGATGCATCAAACATGATATTCTTAAAACACAATGTCCTCGTATAAAAGCAGCGACGGGCAAGCCTCGAAGATTCATGATACCCATAGTTAAAGCCTTTTTCCCACAATACGGCAAAAAGCGTTACAAACAGAATAGGGAATTAGACAGAATGCTTCTGGGCACAGTGTGTGTGAGTTAAAGTGAGAATAAAATCGTGAAAGCAGTAGTGCCTTTGCTTTTTAAGCCCAAATATATATGAAACTTTCAATTATCATAGTCAGCTGGAATGTGCGAGAAGACCTGGTCAGGTGTCTTAGGTCAATAGAAGAAAACCAGCCTCGTGCAGAGTTTGAGATTATCGTTGTTGATAACGCAAGTTCTGACGGCACCGTAGATAGCATTAAGCAGCACTTCCCCGACGTGACTATAATTGCTAATAAGGAAAATCGCGGCTTTGCGGCGGCCAATAACCAGGGTATCAAAAAGGCACAAGGCCAGTATTTGCTTTTCTTGAATCCCGACACAATTGTGCACCCGCTCTCACTGGATGTTTTAATGAATTTTATGGATGGAAATAGCGATGCGGGCGCTTGTGGGCCGAAGCTTTTGAACGACGATGGTACAACTCAGCCATCAACCAGACGTTTTCCTACGTTCCGAGGGGCTTTATACCGGCACACAGCATTCAGGTTTTTGTGGATTTTCAGAAGTGAATACGAGAAATTGTTGATGAAAGATTTTGACTATGACAGAGAGATGGATGTGGATGAAGTTACAGGGGCAGCTTTGATGGTAAGGCGGTCGGTAATAGACCGGGTCGGGTGTATGGATGAAAGCTTTTTTATGTATTACGAGGAAGTTGATTTATGCTATAGAATAAAGCAGGCCGGCTGGCGTACAGTGTTTGTTCCTGAGGCGGTGATTACTCACTTAGGGGGACGGTCTGCCAGCCAAATATCTGTGATGAACCACATATTGATGCTGACAAGTCTGCTTATATTTTTCAGGAAACATCGGGGCAAATTGACTACGAGGGTATTTAGTTTTGTTTTCAAGCCTGCAGTTATTCTGGGGAACATCTGCAACATCGCTGTTGGTACTGTTACATATATATTTGCAACTGTAACATTAAACAAAAGAATACGCGCAAAAAACGCAGCAAAGGTCAAGAATTCCGCAATATTGCTTGGGAAATATTCCTGGCAGTTGTTGTTCAGGATTTAACCCTTTGTCATTCGCTCGGAGTAAAAACTATTTCTATTCCGTAGCATGGAAAAATATAACAGAGATTTTCTTCGTAGAATTCCTGTATTGAGCGATGGCAATTAACTACGAGGCCGAAGAGTTTTTTAATTCGCCGTCTAAGCCAAAAGGGAGATGTAAATACAAGTCGTTGAGATATGATATTTATTCTTATGTCTGTGTAGAAATTTGGAACTTTTCTTCTTAGCTGGCATTGGGTATCTACGAAATAATAAAAAGTATATAAGCCAAAAAACCTTTTATGTGTGTAATCCGAGAAGTAATACGGATTGGAAAAATGCGGCACAAAAATATGCGCGGTGCCTTTCTTTTTCAAAACTCTGACAATCTCCCGCATCAAATTCTCAAAATTTTCTATGTGCGGAAGAACACTTCTGCTGTGAATTTCGTCGACAGAGTTATCCGGCAAAAAAGCGAGTCCATCTTCCAGGTCAGCCACTATATCAACATTTGGTAAATCCAATTTATCGACACTGATTCTGCCCTGTTTTTTCTTCCGGCCACAGCCCAAATCGACAATTACGGGGTCGTCACCCTTAATTATTTTATCCAAGTCAATTTTGATTAAAGGCTCCATAAACATACCTTTTAACTAAAAGTTAGTGCAGCGCTCACTTCTGAGGATTTTTCAAGCATCCTTTAACCAAGTCGACAAGTTTCTCTCCCAGTACCTTCAAATCAAATTGCTGGACATCCGCCCTTGCTGCCCGGCCCATCCGGTTTCTTAATTGGGAGTCTGTCAGCAGCCAAGAGAGCTTCTCAATCCAGTCAGAACAACCATCTGCAAGAAAACCATTAGTCCCTTCCTGAATGTGCTCGGTGTTTGCGCCGACAGGGCTTGCAATCACCGGTAAGCCGACGGCTGCATATTGTAAAATCTTAAAGCAGAACCTGCTCTGTGTGAAATTATTATCCGGCAATGGAGCCAGGCCGATATTGCTTTGCGCTAAATCGATAGCTTGTTTTTCCAAAGACCAGTGATGTTTTTCTACCTCCATATTCTGCAGGTCAAAGAAGTCATCACATATTATTCGTAGAATAACATTGTCAAAGCGAGAGCCAATCTCCTCAAGAGCAGGTTTGATTTCTGCAAGGTAGGGTAATGTACTTTTGCTTCCAATCCAGACGAGGCGGAGCTTTCCATCATCCGGCTGATTGACATTTTGTTTGTAATTGCTCACATTCAGGCCGGTTGTAAGGACCTCGACGTTTCTGTTGAAATTCCGCGCATGACTGGCGAGATATGAATTGTCTGCTATAACCAAATCAGCCAGTTTAACCGTTCTTTGAAAAGACTTCTGCCGCTTCCGGCTTGGCCTGTCCGGATGCTTGTCGGAGTACATTATCGCATCATCAAAATCGTAAATGACTTTTCTGGCGTAGCGGCGCAGCCAGAAAGCGTCAAGGAAATTCAGTCGTTTCTTATGTAGAAAAACACCATCAAAATTTGCTGTTTGCTTGAACAGCTTTCGACGTGCTAAAGAGCCGGGCGGAAAACAGGCAACCTCACACTCGATGCCATTATCACGCAAAATATCCAGGTAAACCTCGATTCGCTGCCTAAAGCTTGCACGTTTCGGATTATTGGTCAAGATAAACAAATCCACTATCAGCCCTTTGTCAAAACACAATATTTTGCTCAATTTAAGGACAGATTTTAAGACACCAATGACCAAGGTGCACGGTAATTTCCTTTTTCCTGCAAAGATGGCGTAAAAACATCTACTTATCTCGCCTTTTGATGGTTGAGATTGCAATAAAGTTAATTTACTTTTCCATATATCACGCTTACTTTGCTATTATTTTTATGATTTGCCTTTTGTATTCAGGGTCTTCAAGCTTACGAATTTTTCTGCCTTCTTCAGTACCATCAACATACTTAAACTCCGGCAGCGGATATGTCACACCTTTTCTCAAAAACCATTCATACTCCAAGTCAAGCTGTCCGACATCGATCGCCTGATATCCCTGATTGCACAAGTCATAAGCTAAAACAGTCGCTGTAGGCCCAAGCGCAGCCAATACAAGTTTGTCCGTGCTGATACCCTTAAAAGTAGATAATATTTCGTCATATTTATCAAATGCGCTGCGAGCAGGACAAAGAATACGCGATATCGATTTAGCCCTGCCTAAAAGATCGTTAAACATACCACATCGTGTTCCTTCACCCTCGCATATAACAACATCTCTATCTGCCCATATTCTCTTGATTTTCTCAAAATATTCACTGCAATTTTTGTAATGCTCATCCGTTTTATTAAAAGGCATATAAACTCGGCTAAAAAACGCATTATAATAAATACGGTTCATATCAAGGAAAGAACATACCATCTGCCTTTTTCGTGACATCCAATCCCTCCAAAAATTAATCACAGCCGGCATGTAATTGTCCAAAGAACCAAAACAATCCGGCAAACCAATCAGCAAATTCGAGTTCGCTGATCCAATCACTTCTTTGAGTCGCTGTGCAATTTTAGGCGAGCGATTCTGGAAATGAATTCGGCCGCCGTTCATAACACCAAGTTCTCCATCACCAAAACGAGACATGGAACATTTAGCCTGTAAAATTTTATCCAGTGTATCGTCTGCGTTTTTTATTGTTGGTATTTGAAGACGGAGGTTGCCGCTTGTAATTTTATTATATATCTCGTAAGGCAAATTATCCAGCTTATACTGCAACTTCTCAAGCTGTTTATGCTTTGGCCCTGAATAGAACAGCTTTTTCTTGAAACGCTCTAATTCTTTTTCAATTTTTTGAAGCACTATGTTTTCCACTAAAATCTCCTGTAGCAGTTATGCGTTTATTTTTATTTTTTTCTAAAATAGAAGTTATTTCTTTTGCCGTGTCTTTAATGACAACTCCGCTTTGCACAATTTAAGGACAGATTTTAAGACGATGACCAAGGCGCACTGTAACTTCCTTTTTCCATCAAATCAAGAATATATCCAGCCATTTTAACACAGTTAAATTCCTCATGAATCCTTTTCATACCGGCATCTGCGATTCTTTTTCTTTCGGCCTCGTGGCTGAGATACCAGTTTGCCAAATCAAAAAATTCTTCTACTGTGTCAAAATATCTAAGATGTACACCGTCCTTGAAGAGCAGTTCTGAACATGGTACTCGTTTAGCCAGGACAAAAGTCCCACAGGCAAGATAATGTGTAAGACGGTCGGAATGATAGAGTCTAATATCATTAGCTACGTTTACACTTAGTCCTATACGGGCCCCGCTAATCGCGTACAGGTAGTTAATTCCTCCTATTCTTGGTCGGTCGAGGCAGCCGTATAGCGTACAGTTTTTCATATCAACCAACCTGCTGAGTACATGGTATCTCGTATCATCAGTTGGATAGCGTTTACGTTTGAACTTGGCTTGGCCAGTGAACAGAATATCTGTCTTCCACTTTTGGGCAACTTCGTATCGATGGTCAATATCGGGGTCGCACATATTCGGCATAAATGAAGTTTTGATACCAAGCTCTTTATATGAATCAAGCCATTGGCCTTCGAAAGTGGCCATCATCAAATCCAGCTTTGCGGCAACTTCCATTCGTTCTTTATGCAACCCCGGCCAAGGGTCTCCGTCTGTGCCTACAAAAACCGCTTTTGGCGCAGCTTCCCGCATCAGCATAATGGTTTCGGCATTCAGATAATTAGCAAAGTCAACGTGGATAATATCGGGGGCGTAATCCTTTACCTGTTTGTTCAATAGCGGATCTACCACTCGCTTCTTGCACAACCTCCTAGCGAATTTTCTGCTCATAACAGGGCCGGCTTGAAGAAACGCCCTTCTATAGTTAAATATGTGAGTATCATGCCCGAGTTTTATAAGGCCCTTGATTCGTTTGCGCAATCCGGAGAGAAAAAGCTTGTCACTAAAATCCCTTTCGTCGGTAACAAAAAAAATACGCTTAGCTTTTGACATTTTTTGCAGGCCAGCAAGTAATAACTATTTATGCTTTAAATAACGTGACGATTTGATTCTTTATATTTCTTATATCGATACGGTGTCGGCCACAAATCGCATAAGGTTTATATCCGTAGCTTGACATGAATTCTTCAAGTTCGGAGACACTTTTGTTCATAAGCTTAAATGCGCGAGGGGTAATTTCCACAATAATGGGAGGAAGATTGCCCTTATGGTCGTCAAAGAAACGGGAAGTACCGAGGAGGACCGGCAATTCAAAGCCCTCTGTGTCAATCTTAATTAGTGAGATATGTGACAGTTTCTGCTTTTGAATATATTCGTCTAACCTCCGGACGTGGATATTGAGGGTCTCGGCAATCTGTTCTTTAGGAACGAAGCCCGGTACCATCGAATTAGCTCCGGTGCCGTGACGATGGCTGGTAATGCAAGCTTGGCGGGCCGTTTCTCCCAAAGCTAACTTATTTGCCACAATCTTGTATTGTGGGTTCAACTCAGCTATTTGCTCCAAGTAACTAAAGTATGCCGGCATAGGCTCAAAACTATGCACCTGGCCTGTCATGCCTACCAAAGACAACCCAATCGCTGAAAGGTAGCCGACGTTTGCTCCAACATCAATAAACACGCCTCCTGGTTTGAGATATTTTTTCATAATTCGGACTACTTCAATTTCGTAAGCATCGAAGTACATGCTTTTAACGGCCTTGCCGAGTGAAAGGTCAAAGACGAGTTTTACACCGTTGATTTTTTTCACCACCCGGCCCTGTGGTGCTTCGGCATACTTGCACCTGTGATAGCGCCATTTACTCTTATAATACAAAAACGGATGTTTGAATAACGGAAGTCGGGACACAGGGCACCTTCATTGACTTTGAACACCGTAATTTTATGAGATTTCCATTACAAAATAAAAGTGTTCTCTGCAAGTTTGGGAAATCATGGGTAACTACATTTTGAACCACCGCAGATGACATCATTTTCTCAACGGCATTCGACATCAAAAGGTCGTCAGAATCAATGAAAGTCATAAATTGGCCCGGCGAGTCGGAGTCTTGTCATATTTTCCGGATGACTTTTTTACCTCCTGAACTCTGGGGCGGCAGCGGCGGTCATATTCCACGGCTGCGTTGATAATGTGTTCCACATCTTTGTCTGTTAGCCACCATCCTACCGGGATTGAGACCTGCTCAGAGGTAAATTCATCGACGCCCGGCAGGTCGGTCCTGAAATCTTTGAACATAGTGTGGGTGTCATTTCTCGAATGAACTTGCGAGGCGGTAATGCCCGCTTTTTTCATATGTTCCATAAATCTTTGGCGGTTTTTGACCCTTATGGTATAGAGCCAATAGACACTGGTGCGGTCATTTTTATATTTCAGAGGCCGCACAGCTTTGAGATTTTTGAAAGCTTCGTTATATCTCGCGGCATTAGCACGATATTTTTCGATAGTTTTGCCCACGTACTTGAGCTGTTCAAGGCCGATTACCGCCGTCACGTCGTTCATATGGAACTTGTAACCGTACTCGACGATATCCGCTTCGCAGCGCAGGTCCTTGCGTTTTGACTTGCGGTCGATGCCGTACCACCTGAGCAATCTGCCTCGTTCGCAGTCAGCTTTAGATTTACAGACCAAGGCCCCGCCGTCCACAGTCGTCATCTCCTTAATCGCCTGAAAAGAAAAACAGGCGAAGTCAGAGTGTGAACCAATTGGTTTGCCATGATAGGTTGAGCTAAAGGCGTGGCAGGCATCTTCAATCAGCTTTATCCCGTGCTCGGCGGCAATGGCGTTCAATTCATCGAGGTCGCAGGGGTAGCCGCTCCAGTGAACACACATAATGGCCTTTGTCCTGGGTGTGATTTTTCCGGCGACATCTTTGTAGTCGATATTTCCAGTCCAGGGGTCAATATCAGCCCAAACGATTTTTGCCCCCATTGCGAGAATCGGTTCGTTTGTTGCTGAGCAGGTCATAGCGGTTGAGATGACTTCGTCGCCGTAGCCAACGTTTGCCAGTCTAAGCGCCAACTGCAGTGCAGCGGTTCCGTTATTCAGTGCCAGGACGTTATCGTTGTCGAACCACGGCGCGAGCCGGCGCTCAAATTCCTCCACCCTGGGGCCTTCGCCTATGTAGCCGCTCAACAGGACCTTGCGCAAAGGCTCCATCACGCTTTCGGGTATAAAGACCTTGAAGAGGGGAATATTCTTTCCCTCGCCGGATAGTAGTTTTTTTACCGATTCGTCAACGCTCTGCATAGATTTGTCAGCACTGTCCATACTAATAGTCCTCCCTGATTCTACAAACTTGCCAAATTGATTCTTAGCTATCCAGCGAATTATCCGTAAGTATGCTCTGAATTATCTCCAGAGACAAAATTTTGTCAATAATTCGATTGCATTTTTTTATTGTCCTTTTCTGCAGCGGGAATTCCTGTGGGTTTACAGTCTGGGTAGCGTGAGCAAGATGTATGATATATCGGCCCATTATCGAGGCCGGCAGCTCAACGGTCTTGTGGCCGCGGTCAAGGAGCTCAAAATAGAGTTTTTGGCCGGCTGTCAGGCCCTGGTCTCTACCCATCAAAAATGACAGGTTCTCGCGTCGTACGACGTCCGTTCGGTAAATACACCATATTGTCCGATTGTGGTAGCGGAATCTGCTGATGGAGCCCGGTTTTTGAAGGATTTTGCGCTTGAAGGATTTAAAATCAGTTGCTTTCTTGAGAAGGATTCGCCATTTCGGCGTCAATTCGATTTTGTCGGAACCAACACAGGCAATATTTTCGTCATTTCTGAAGCAGCTAATGAGCTCGGTGAGCCAGTTGTCCTTCTGGACAAAGGTATCCGAGTGCATAGAGACATAAAATTCAGTGTTACAGCTCTGAAGACCAAGGTCCAGTGCTGCACCTTCATCATAACTTCCGCGCGGCTCACCGGCCTTATGACGACGCTCAATTAAACGTATCCAGCTTAAGCGTTTGAGATACTCCAGAGATTCATCCTGCGAATCGTTGTCGACAACGATGACCTCGCACGGATACCTCGTGAACTTGCGGATGCTGCGCAGGCAGAGCCGTGTGAAGTCAAGGGTTTTGTAATTTATAACGCATATCGTTGCTTTTGCTTTTAGCACATCCGCCATTGATGGGACTTGCCTTCCGCTCTTTTATCGATTTGAGTACATAGAATCGTAATATTTCTGGTATTCGCCGGAGACGACGTTTGCCAGCCATTTTTGACTCTGGAGGTACCAGTCTATGGTCTTGTTAATACCTTCCTCAAAGCTGACGGAGGGTCGCCAATTCAGGTCCTTAATTATTTTGCCTGCGTCAATGGCGTATCGCCTATCGTGTCCCGGCCTATCGGTAACATGCTTAATCAGCGATTTTGGTTTGCCCAGGCGGTTAAGTATCAGGTCAATGACTTCGAGATTTGTCTTTTCGTTACAGCCGCCGATGTTATAAATCTCGCCGGGCGGCGCTTCAGTCAAGACCTTCCATATAGCTGTGCAATGGTCGTACACATACAGCCAATCCCGCACGTATAAGCCGTCACCATAAACAGGTAATTCTTTATCATTGAGAGCATTGTTAATCATCAGCGGGATTAATTTTTCCGGGAACTGGTATGGGCCATAGTTGTTTGAACATCTGGTGATGTTACATTTTACCGCCCAGGTACGGCCAAAAGCTTTTACCAGATGGTCTGCGGCAGCTTTACTGGCTGAATAGGGCGAATTCGGACTCAGGGGTGTTTGTTCGGTGAATTTGCCCTCCGGACCAAGCGAGCCATACACTTCATCCGTCGAAACTTGAATAAACCGCTCCAATTTTTTATCGTGGGCGGCTTCGAGCAGGGTCAATGTGCCGGTAACATTGGTTTCGATAAAAACCTTCGGCTCGGTGATTGAACGGTCCACGTGGCTTTCGGCAGCGAAGTTAATAATCGTATCTACCCGGTACTGCTCGACGATTTTTTCTATCAGGGCCCCATTGCAAATATCGCCCTTGATAAATTTGTGGTTAGGATGGCTTTCAAAGCCGGCAAGATTTTCGAGATTGCCGGCATAAGTAAGCTTGTCAAGATTAACTACGAAGCAATCCTTGTGCTCAGAAAGCACCATTCGTACGAAGTTGCTTCCTATAAATCCTGCACCACC
This sequence comes from Phycisphaerae bacterium, assembly GCA_030602845.1. Classification (GTDB taxonomy): domain Bacteria; phylum Planctomycetota; class Phycisphaerae; order Sedimentisphaerales; family Anaerobacaceae; genus JAUVYQ01. The sequence continues at coordinate 12,048 of JAUVYZ010000018.1, forward strand.
TGTAACCAGAAGCTTTTTCATAACTGCCTCAAGAAACGTTCTAACGGCCCCTGCCAGGGCTCGATTGGCTCACTGAGCAAGGCCTTAATTTTGCTGCAATCGAAGCGGCTATTTAATGGCCTTACAGCAGCACTGACGTAATCGCTGGTTTTGCAGCCACTTAAGTCGACCGGCATATTGAGCTTATCAAAGATGAATTTTGCCATTTCAAAACGGCTAACGTAGCCGGCACTTGCAAAATGAAATAAGCCCTCGGGTTTTTTCCGCAACAACCTGCAAATCACTTTAGCAACTTGGGTTGTAGCTGTTGGTGAACCTACCTGGTCATCAACAACCTTTAGCTGCTTGTCGGTCTCTGTTTTTTTTAGGAGTTTGGTTACGAAATTATTGCCGTGGCAACCATAGGTCCATTCGAGACGCATTATACAACAGCGGCAGCGGCTTTCAACTAAAAGCTGCTCGCCGGCCAGTTTGGTTTTGCCATAAGCATTTATCGGGTTTGGCAAGTCGGTTTCAAGGTAAGGTCTTTCAGATTTGCCGTCAAAGACAAAATCGGTGCTGATGTGCAAGACCCATATATTGGCTTGTCTTGCAAGAGCACCCAAACGCCCTACCGCTGCTCCATTGACCTGGTATGCCGGATTGGTTTCGCTCTCGGTCTTTTCGACATCCGTATAAGCAGCACAGTTGATTATCGCTTTAGCATCCCTGATAGCTTTGCCGAGATGCTGCTCGTTGGTGATATCAAACTCCGGCAGGTCAAAGACTTCAAAATTAATACCCTGCCTTGTACATTCACGCGCCAAATCCGTGCCGAGCATACCCTTGCCGCCGAGGATTGCAACTGTGTCTTCAGCCATCTTTGCGAGTCCAGTCGTAGGGGATGTCATTGTCGTGCGGATGGGTGCGGAACTCATCGGGGTCGGTATAGTTGTACATTTCTGAGACGATGTTTACTATGTAGGCCTCACTCCGGCTGACGCACATCCAGCCGTGCTGCACGCCCGGCGGTATTCTAACCAGACCGGGGCAGTGTTCGCCGAGGTAAAGCTCATTGACTATCCCGTGCGTAGGCGAATCTTTACGTTCGTCATACAGCGCTATTTTTACCATCCCTTTGATGACGTAGAAATGGTCGGTTTGTTTTTTATGATAATGCCAGGCCTTTACCACGCCTGGGTAGGTGGTGGTGAAATAGACCTGGCCGAATTTTTCAAACCAGGGGTCGTCGGCCCG